>JBILUM010000283.1:0-4586 GCA_044370995.1 Ilumatobacteraceae bacterium
GCGGCGACGTTGAACAGGACGACCTCGTAGCCGTGCGGCTGCAACCGCGCCACCACGCCGCGGATGCGTTCGTAGGCCGACGGCTCGTCGAAAAAGGTGACCAGCACGCCGATCAATCCGCCGCGTCGTCCCTGGCCAATACGCTTGCGGCGGTTCGGCGAGTAGCCCACTTCCTCCATCGAGCGCAGCACCCGTTCGCGCATGGCAGGGCTCACGTTCGGGCTGTCGTTGAGCACACGCGAGACGGTGCCGATGCCCACCTTCGCGTGGGCTGCCACCAGTGCCAAGGTCGTCATCGGCGTGGAACACTAGCGCACGATTTCCATGTGTTCCGCGTGTCGCACCGCCGCGACGACCGCCGCTGCCTGCGCACGCGTGGCATCGCGCACGACGACGTGCCGGCGGCCGGACAGGTGGACGTGGACGTGATGGAGGTCGTGCCGTCGCTGGAACGGCGACTGGCTGGTCCGCCAGCTCTGCACCCGATCGATCGGCACCATCGCGCGCGACCACACCAGCGCGCCGGCCTCGACGACGACGACGTCGGGGCCGATCCCGTGCCGTCGCGACCGGCCGGACGCACGTGCGACCAGGCCGACCACCACGAGCAGCACCGCCACGGCGACGGCCACCACTCCCCGAGCGCCGGAATCGAGGATCGGCAACCAACCGGTGAGCGCGACCGCGATCAGCAAGCGCCGGCGCACGAGTCGGACGACGGCCACCGGGACGGCCTCCCGATCCGCCGCCACCACCTCGCGGCCGCCGAGCGCGACCAGCGACACGGCGATGGCGTCGTCCCAGCGCGCCACCGGCACCGAGTCGTCGGCGCTGCCGGCGCCATCGCTCGTCGGACGGCCGCTCGTGGCGATGTCGACCGAGCCGAGGCCCAGCCAGCGGCGCAGCACATTGCGGTGCAGGCGCACCAACTGCACGCGAGCGATCGGCACTGTGGTGGCGCGCTGCTCGAGCAGTCCTCGTTCGATCACCAGATCCGCCGAACGACGCGAGAGCCGGAAGCGGTGGTTGCGCACCGCAGCGAGTGTCGCGGCGATGACGAACGACAGGATCACCGCCGCGACGGCGATGCCCACCACGGGCAGCCGCTGGGCGATCTCGCTTGCGTCGTCGTCGAGGCCGACGTCGTCGAGCACCTGCAGAGCGGCGACGAGCGCCGCCGGCAGCAACAGCAGCGACGCACCGGTGACCCCGCCGAGCGCCAGCAGCTTCGGATCGAGCCGCAGCAGCTCGTGCGCAGGTGGGGGCGGGATCGCGGCGGCGGACGACACCCCGACCACTGCTTCGCGACGGAACTGCTCGAGTGCCGACTTGAGCGCCTCGGCATCCGCGACCGACAGCACGTCGAGCAACACGTCGCCGTCGTCGCTGCCGGCGTTGGCCAGTTGCAGCCGCAGCCGCGACACGCCGAGCGCCTGGTGTCGCAGTTTGCGGACCACCTCCACCTGCTGCAGGCGGGCCACCGGCACCCGCCGGACGGTGCGGTTCCACACGCCGCCGGCGACGGTGAGCTCGGCACCGTCGAAGGCGTACGTGGTGCGCCACCACGCCACCACCCTCGTCGCCAGCAGCACGACGACGCCGGTCGCGACCGCCACGATGCCCCACGACTGGGCGACGGCCACCAGGAACACCGGCCACATCCGCGGCAACCACACGAGCAGGTCGATCACCGGTGACATCGGATGCAACCGCCTCGGCTCGCTCACGATCCCGCTGATCCCGCTGATCCCGCTGATCCCGCTGATCCCGCTGATCCCGCTGATCCCGCTGGTTCCGGTGGTTCCGGTGGTCGCCGTGATCGCCGAGTGCTCCGGCATCGCTGCCGTCGCCGGGTCCGACGAGCGCCCCGGCTGCGGTGCCGGCGCAGTCGGCGGGAGGCGTGGCTCGTCGTCCATGGCGGTCGTCGTCGAGGGGTCAGTGGCCGTCGTCGGCCGTGCTCGTCGGGCGAGCGGCGATCAGCAGCCGCTCACGCAGGAGGTCGGCCTCGGCCGCGGCGAGGTGCGGCACCGTCGCATCGCTCATCGCCGATGCGGTGCGCAGCCGCAGCGTCACCACGTCGTAGCGGCGCTGGATCGGACCCTGCTCGACGTCGATCTGCTGGATCCGGTGGAAGGGCACGGCGGCCGAAGTGCGGAACCACACGCCGTGACGCAGTTCGAGCGCGTCGTCGCCGACGCGGTAGCGCCAGTACCGATACCGCAGCGTGGGGTGCCACGCGGCGACGCCGATGCCGACGAGCGCGAGCGAACCGGCGATGGCGGCGGCCGGCTCCGGACCCGCGGCGGCGAGCACGATCGCGACCACCACACCCGCGACGATCGTCGTCGCGGGCACGCCCACGACGCGCCAGATGAACGGGGCAGCAGGGTGCAGCGGCTGGAATCCGCCGTCGCCGTCCTGCGATGCAGCGGGGGCCGTCAGGGCGTCCACTCGTAGCGCGCATCCGGAGCGCGTTCCTCGTTGCCGCGGCCGTCGGTGAGCTCGGCCACGGTGAAGCCGGCCGCCTCGTAGAAGGCGCGAGCCCGGGCGTTGACCTGGAAGGTCCACAGCTGCACACCGTCGGGGAAGCGCTGGATCGCCCGGTCGAGCAACCGGGTGCCGAGGCCCTGCCCCATGCGGGTGGGATCGACGTAGAGCTGCTCGATCCAGCCGGTGCCGCCGACCCCGGCGTCGAGCACCATCAGCGCGACCACGGTGCCGTCGACCTCGGCGACGGTGGCCTCGGCATGGCCGATCACCTCGTCGCCGAACCAGCGGCGGACCTCGCTCGGCGAATGGATGCACGGCACCTCGGGCAGCCCGAATTCGCGCGACCGCAGGTACACCGAGGCCATCTCGGCCGCATCGTTGGCCCGCGCCGGTCGCAGGACCGGCGTGCCGGGCTGCAGCGAGCGCAGCGCGCCTTCGAGACCCGGCTCGGCCATCGCGATCGCCTGGTACCAGGGGAACCAGCGCACGTCCTGGCTCTCGCCTTCGGGCGGCGCCGGCGCGACCGGCGGCGCAGTGACGAGGTAGCGGAGGTCGAGGTGGATGTGCTTGCGCGGACCGGGGTGCACATCGACGTGCACGAGCTGTGGCACACCGTCGGCGAAGCTCACCGGCAGACCGGTCTCCTCGGCCGCCTCGCGCAACGCACCGTCCCACGGGGTCTCCCCCGGCTCGATGTGACCGCCGGGCTGCAACCACAGCCCGAGCCGCTTGTGCTTGTGGAGCACGACCCCTTTCGCCCCGACGACGAGCGCCGAGCCCGTGACGTGCACCCGGTCGGCCGCCTCCTCGAACGGGCGCTCGAGTCGATCGAGCTGATGGACGAACTGCTCGATCGCCGAACGTTCACGTGCGTCGACCGGCGTCCGGGCGAGCACCTGTGCGCGCACGACGGCCGTGAGATCGCTCGAGGGGTACCACTCGGGCATCTCGTGGTCACCGGCTCCGGACGTGCGTTCGCGCATGGCGGTGAGGCTACGGCGCCGGTGCTCCGCCGCTGCTGCGTCACCTCGCTCTTCACCGCTCGTCACCGCTCATCACCGCTCATCACCGCTCATCACCGATCGATCGGCCGGTTCGATCGGCCGGTTCGATCCGGGTTCGGGCCACGCTCCGGAAAGACGACCACACCTGGTCGAAAATGTCGCTCCAGTTCGGACCGTCCCCGACCGATACCTCCAGTGACCACGGTTGGGAAGGGACCTCCCAACCGCAACAAGGCGGAGAGACAACAGGGATGGAACCAGACGCACAACTGGCACCTCGGGTGCTACTCGCAGTGAACGACGCCTTGTTGCGTCGTGTCGCCGGCGTGGCACTTCGAGAGCGCGGATTCTCGGTGAGCGCGACGACCGAAGGGTCGGCTGCGCTCATGCTCGCCGAATCGTTCTCCCCTGACGTGATCATGGTGGACCTCGAATTGCCGAGCCCCAAGGGCGGGAGCCTCTTCGACACCGTGCGAGGGCTCACGGACGCATACATCGTCGGCATTGCACCCCCCGATGCCGACGCGATGCGCATCCGTGCGCTGCGAGCAGGCGCGGACGATGTCGTGTCGGTACCGGTGACCCCCGACGAGCTGGCGGCTCGTTGTCAGGCACTGCTGCGCCGGCCTCGCAACGTCCACACCCGTTGGGACCCGATGGCGGCCTCGCTGATCAACATCGGCCCGCTCACCGTCGACGTCGGCCGCAAGGAGATCCAGGTCCACGGCCAGGACGTCCCCGTCACTCGGATCGAGTTCGCCCTGTTCGAGCAGCTCTGCCGTCACCCTGCCGAGGTGCGTGCCCGCACGCAGCTCCTCGAAGAGGTGTGGGGCCCGAACTGGGTCGGCGACACCCACGTGGTCGACGTGCACCTGTCGAACCTGCGGCGCAAGCTGCAGAAGCTGGCGCCCGAGCTGCGCTTCATCCACACCGTGCGCGGCGTGGGCTTCCGGCTCAGCACCGACCTGCTCCGCTCCGAGATCGACGACCGCGAGAACCGAAAGCTGGTTTCCGCCTAGCTGGTCCTCGCGGGCATGGCATTGGAAACACGAACCCTTCGGAACTCGACGGAGCCCGGCCGTGAGGCCGGGC
>JBILUM010000284.1:0-4584 GCA_044370995.1 Ilumatobacteraceae bacterium
GAGCAGAGGCACCATGGACATCGCCTACCTCCTCGCCGGCTGGGGCTGGACCTACCCCGAGATCGCGAACGGCTGCACGACGCTCGAACGGCTGGGCTTCGACATCTGCTACTTCGGCGACGACCTGTTCCCCCATCCGCAGCTCGACGCGTCGGTCTACGACACCTGGACCATCCTTCCTGCCGTCGCGGCCATGACGCAGCGAATGAAGGTGGGATCCCTGGTGTCGCCCGCCGGTCGTCGCCACCCCGGACTGTTCGCGAAGATCACGACCGGGGTCGACCAGATCAGCGGTGGACGACTCGTCGTCGGAATGGGCGCCGGCAACGCCGAAGAACAACAGCACTCCCTCCACCAGCCCTACCTCCCGGCCGCCGAACGGGTCGCGATGCTGATCGAAGAACTGACGATCCTCGAATCGATGTGGACCCAGGAGCGCACCACGTTCGCCGGCGAGCACTACTCGGTCACCGACGCCATCTGCTCGCCGAAGGGCTCGGGCGGGCAGCGGCCTGAAGTGCTCGTCGCGTTGAAGAACGCCCGACTGCTCGCCCCCGTCGCAGGACGGTTTGCCGACCGGGCGAACCTGCTGGGCAACGACGACGACGCGGTCCGCCGGCTCGCCGATGCCATCCGGAGCGAGGCCCAGAAGGCGGGTCGAAACGGTGACGACATCGTGATGGGGCGGCTGTTCCAAGTGCTGTTCACCGAGACGAAGGTCGAGCCCGACGACGTCGAGGGCGTGCTGACTCGCCGGGCCGCCGAGATCGGCGTCGAGGCGGAGGAACTGATCCAGTACCACGCACACGTCGCTTCCTACGTCGGGCCGCCCCAGGGCGCTGCCCAGGCCATCCTCGAACGGACCCGTGACCTCGGCATCGACGAAGTCGTGCTCGACATCGACACGGTCGGCATACTCGATCACCGCAGAACCATCGAGGGACTCGACATCCTGGCCGAGCACGTTCTCCCCGAGCTCAGGTAGATCGCGTGGCGCCCGAGCCCGAGATGGAACATCCGGACGTGGTCGTCGTGGGCGCAGGGTTCTCTGGTCTCGCGGCCACCCGAACGCTCCTCGCCGGGGGGGTCGGAACGGTGCTGCTCGAAGCGCGCCATCGTGTGGGCGGCCGCTGTGAGAACGCGGTACTGCCCGGCAGCCAGGACGGCTGGACGCTCGACCTCGGGGCCGGCTGGACGGGCAGTGGGCAGCACCGACTGCACGCGCTCGCATCGGAGTTCGGTGTCGAACTCGTCGAGCCCCATCTGGCAGGTGACTCGATCACCGTGCTCGGGGGGCGTCGGGTCGACATCGGAGACGAGCACTTCGAGGAACTTGTCGCCATCGACCACGATCTCGCGGCCATCGCTGCGACGATCCCGGGCGATCGCCCTTGGGACGCCCCCGAGGCGTTCGCACTCGACGCCACCTCGTTCGGCTCGTGGCTCTCATCCCGACTCCTCAGCGACGTCGTGATCGACCTCGTTCGGCTCTGCTACGAAGGCTTCTTCTGCGCCGATCTCGACCAGATCTCGCTCCTCCATGCCGCCTACTTCTCGTCCATCAAGGGCGGCTTCCTCGACCTGGTCGGAGGGAAGGACACCCATCGCCTGCACGGCGGCACCTTCGGCCTCGCCGAACAACTCGCTCGGAGTCTCGGCGAGGTCATCAGATTCGGCCAGCCGGTCACCCGGATCACCCAGGACGACGTCGGCGTCGTCGTCGAGACACCCGATCTGCGCATCGCGACGAACCACGTCATCGTGGCCATCGCACCATCGCTCGCGGTCTCGATCGACTTCGTCCCGCCTCTCCCCGCTCAACGTGATCTCATCCACCGGCAACTCGAGTTCGGTACGGGCTACAAGGTGCATGCGGTCTACGAAACACCGTTCTGGAGATCCTCGGGCCTGTCCGGCTCGTTCCTCGACGCCACACTCGCCATCTCCGGATCGGTCGATGTCACTCCCCCGATCGGCGCACCCGGCGTCATCCTCGGGTACGGCAACTCGCAGTGGGCGCAGCACCAGGCGATGACGTTCGACATGCGGCGAACCCTGTTCCTCGAAGCCATCGCGACACACCTCGGTCCGGAGGCGCTCACACCGGTCCACTACGAGGAGAAGCTCTGGGAGTCGGATCCCTGGAGCCGGGGCGATCTGGCCGTGTTCCCGATCGGGTTCTGGACCTCGCTCGGACGACACCTCCGCGAGCCTGTTGGTCGCATCCATTGGGCCGGCACGGAGACGGCGACCGAGTTCCCGAACGAGATCGAGGGAGCGCTTTGCGCGGGAGAACGAGCGGCCAACGAGGTACTCGCCACCCTCTGAGCAGCCTGCGCGGCAGACGAGCGATCTCATCCGTTGGCAGGGCCCGGCACTCGTTGCGCTCTCGTGGTGCTCAGGTGACTGCGCCCACAATGGCACCGAGGAGTCCGTATCCGAGCGCGAACGCGAGGCCATAGGCGATGCCGCTGATGAGGGTCATCTTCTTCGTCATCGAGACCGTGCGAGGGCCCGGCTCGAGGGCGGCCACGACGATCGGCGCGACCGATCCGAAGATGATGGCTGCGATGGCGGTCGTGATCGGTCGTTCCGGATGTGGGACGAGGTATCGGCCGAGTCGTCGTTCGTGTAGGCCGGCGATCCGTCGCTCGTTCTTCGGTGACAGCCGGAGGGGTTCGTGATGCAACGCCCAGGCGGTGGCTGCAGCCATGGCGATCGAGATGGCGACGAAGCCGACGGACGCGACGAGGAGCCCGGTGGTGCCGAACGCAAGGCGCGAGGCGACGATGACACTCCCGAAGACCGGGTCGTCGACGAATGTGGCGACCAGGAGGATTCCGGGCAGGCTGCGGAACAGCCACCGTCGTGCTCGACCGGCGTTCATCGTGCGTCCGTCGACTCGGGCAGCGGTTCGTCGGCGTGCTGGCTGAGGCGGTGTCCTTCGATGTCGAGGTCGGGCAGGATCCGATCGAGTCGTGGCGAGAGCCGCCACGCACGGGCCCCGAGGACCGCGAGGGCCGCGGGGACGAACACCATGCGCACGATGGTGGCGTCGAGCAGCACGGCCACGGCGAGACCGACGCCGAACATCTTGATGGTCGGATCGGGCTGGGCGATGAAGCTCCCGAACACGGCGATCATGATGAGCGCGGCGGCGGTGATCACCTTGGCGGATCGGCCGAGTCCGTGCAGCGTTGCGGCGGCCGGATCGTCGCCGGCGGTGATGCGCTCGCGGACACGGCTGAGGATGAAGACCTCGTAGTCCATCGACAGCCCGAACAGGATCGCGAACATGATGATCGGCAGGAACGGGATCAGTGGCAGCGGCGCCTCGACACCGATGAGGTCCGCGAGCCAACCCCACTGGAAGACCGCCACCAGCACACCGAACGATGCGGCGACCGACAACGAGATGGCGATCACCGCCTTCACGGCGACGACGATGGAGCGGAACGCGAGCACCAGGAGCACCATCATCAGGCCGAGCACGAGCAGCAGGAACGGGACGAGCGCATCGCCCAGCGCTTCGGCCGTGTCGATGTTGGTGGCCGTCAGACCGGTGACGTAGAAGGGCGCTGCGCCCGCGTCGCGAAGGTCGTCCCGCAAGGAGCGCACCTCTGCCAACACTGCTTCGGTCTCCGGGGCGGCCGGCCCCTGAGAGGGGACGACGGCCACGATCGCCGTGTCACCGGCTGCGTTGACGATGGGATCCACGACGGCGACCACACCAGCCACCTCGGACAGGCGCTCGGTGATCTCGGCCAGCGCGGCATCCGCATCGGCGACGTCGCGGAGATCGACAGCAAGGGTGAGCGGCGCGTTGAAGCCGGCACCGAACGACGACTCGATCGTCTCGAACGCGACACGTCGGGTGTTGTTCTCGTCGAGGCTTCGATCGTCCGGGAACCCCAAGCGCAGGTCGAGCACCGGAGCGCTGAGCACGCCGAGCACGAGCACCGCCCCGACCAGCGCTGCGACCGGTCGGCGGAGCACGGCGGTGGCCCACCGCACCGACAGTGTCCGATCGCCCTCAGCGGCAGCCACCGGGGCGGAGTCGACACGCGCTGCCCGGGGCATCACCCGGCGACCACCGAGGCTGAGCAGTGCCGGCGTCAAGGTGACCGCCATGACGACCGCCACGAGCACACCGCCCGCGGCGGCGAACCCCATCGCCGTGAGGAACGGGATGCCGACCACGGCGAGACCGGCGATCGCGACGATCACACTCATCCCGGCGAACACGACAGCACCGCCTGCGGTGGCGGTCGCGATGGCTGCTGCGCGATCGACATCACGACCCGCGGCGAGCTCCTCGCGATGGCGCGACACGATGAACAACGCGTAGTCGATGCCGACCGCGAGACCGATCATCACCGCAAGCGTCGACGTCGTCGACGGGAGATCGATGACGTTCGCGATCAAGTAGATCGCCGAATAGGTCACCGTCACGCCGAGCACACCCGTCAGGAGTGGCATGCCGGCCGCCAGCAGCGAGCCGAAGGTGACCAACAGCACCACCAACGCGACGGCGAGCCCGATCAGCTCGCTCGTGACCCCGAGCTCTGGCGCCACCATCGCGGG
>JBILUM010000285.1:0-4583 GCA_044370995.1 Ilumatobacteraceae bacterium
AGCGCCTGGCCTGCCCCATCTGCGACGGTGAGAGCGTGTTCGAGTCGCGTAACAACGCGTCGGAGGCGCTCCGCAACGAGATCCGCGCCCAGGTGGATGGCGGGGTTGCGACCGACGACGAGATCATCACCTTCATCGAGCAGCGATATGGCGCACAGGTGCTGCTCGTGCCGCGCGCCGACGGCATCGACGCGCTGGTGTGGATCCTGCCGGTCGTCGCGCTGGTGTGCGGTGTGGCCGGCCTCGCGTTCGCGTTCCGACGCTGGAAACGGGCCGGCGGCGACGTGCCCACCGACGACGACCGTGCCCTCGTGGCCGAGGCGCGCCGGACCGGTCTCGACGCAGACGACTCGCCGGGTCGACCCGCCGTCCCGGATGCGCCGGATGCGCCCGATGCGCTCGATGGCACGCCTGACGGCACGCCCGCCGGGGAGGTCGACGGCGATGGATCCTGACGAGCTGGCCAGGCTCGAGGAGGAACGGCGGTTCCTGCTCCGGTCGATCACCGACCTCGAGCGCGAGTACGAGGCGGGCGACGTCGACGACGACGACTACCAGACGTTGATGGACGGCTACACGGCTCGCGCCGCTGCCGTCATGCGCACGATCGACGACGGTCGCGCCGCGTTGCCGGCCAAGCGGCGCACGCGGCCGGCGGTCGTGGCCGGCTGGGTGGTCGGCGTGCTCGCCCTCGCCGTGCTCTCCGGCTGGCTGGTCGCCCGGTCGTCGGGCCAGCGGGTGGCGGGCCAGACCCTCACCGGCGGCCAACCAGCCGACGAGGTCGCGATCGCGCTCACCGAGGCTCGGGCGCTGCTCGGCTCCGACCTCGCCGGTGCGTTCGATCGGTTCCGGAGCGTCACCGACCTCGAACCCGACAACGCGGAGGCGCTCACCTACACCGCGTGGATCCTGGTGCAGAACACCCGCACCACCGACGATGCCGAGTTGATCCAGACGTCGCTCGACGCGGCGCTCGCCACGTTCGAACGGGTGGTCACCGACGAACCCGGGTACGCCGACGCGCACTGCCTGTACGCCGTGACCGCTGCCCGGTTCCTGCCCGAGCCCGACCTCGACCTCGCCGCCGAGCAGGGACAGCTGTGCCTCGACAGCAATCCACCCGCCGACATGTTGGGGTTGGTGCAGGCCTTCGTCGAAGGCCTCGACGCACCGACCGACGCCACACCGACCGACGCCACACCGACCGACGCCACACCGACCGACACGGTCGCGGCGACCGCGCCCTGACCCGGCCGGGTATGGTCCCGCCCATGAGCCTGCCGCCGCCGCCCAGCGATCAGCCCGACGGACGGTCCGGCCCGTCGTACGGGCAGGGCACGCCGCCCCCGCCGCCGCCGACGCTCACGCCGCCCCCGTACGCACCCGTCGCTCCGCCGCCGGGACCGTGGGGTGCCACGCCCACCTACGCACCCGTCGGCTCGACCCCGCCGTCGGCCCGGCACAGCGGCATGGCGATCGCCGGGTTCGTGCTCAGCCTCGTGGCGCTGCTGCCGTGCTTCTGGATCTGGATCCAGCTGCCCGGCCTGCTCGGCGTGATCTTCAGCGCGATCGGCATGCGCGCCACCAAACATCAGCAGCGTCGTGGGCGTGGCCTGGCGATCGCCGGACTGGTGGTCGGCCTCATCGCAGTGGCGATCGCCGTCTTGTTCACGCTCTACGTGTACACGTCGGACAACTGCACCACGACCGACTTCCAGTTCGAGTGCAACTTCGACTGACCGGCAACCGACCGGCAACCGACCGGCAACTGACCGGCGAGATCAGGCCGGCCCGCCGGGCGGCGAGGTCACCTTGGCGGTCTCGAACTCGCCGGTGGCGGAGCGCTCCAGCCGCCACACCGTCGCCTTGCGCCAGTCGGGCTGGTTGAGGATCCGGCAGCCGCGCCGCTGCAACGCGGCCATGGTGTCGGGGATGATGTCGCCGTGGCTGCACAGCACGGCGCCGTCGGGCGCCTCGGCCAGGAGGTCGAGCACCGCCTCGAACGGGCCGCCCTCGGCCAGCCGGTCGTCGGTGACGACGTCGAGATCGCAGAGTTCGGCGAGCGGCTCGAGCGTCTGCACACAGCGCACGTAGGGGCTGGTGATCAAGGCCGACGGCGAGCGCTTCGCGAGCTTGGCCCCGACCAGCCGGGCCTGGTGCCATCCGTTGCTCGACAGCGGGCGGTCGACGTCGTCTCCGTTCCAGTTCGAGCGGCTGCCCGCCTTGGCGTGGCGGACGAAGTAGATGGTCATGGCGATGGCCGGGTCAACTCTCTCGTGTGGCCTGCACGTGGCGGGCCGTGAGCTGCCGGACGATCGCGATCATCACGACCGCCGCGGCGAGCGACAGCACGCCCGATGCGATCACGAGCGGGAGGCGATCCGACAGCGACTCCGCGATCGAATCGGTGTCGTTGCCCACCTCGACGCCGCCGAAGGAGGTCAGCCCTGAGGCGATGCCGACGACGACGTTGGCGATGCCCAGTGCGAACCACACGACGATGAGCGGACTCTGCGGGCGGTCCCGCCACCCGGCCCGGTGCGGCGGCACCTCGGGATCGGAGCCACGCCAGTGTTCGCCGAGCATCAGCAGGTTGATGATGTTGAGCGTGCACCCACCGAGCAGCCACACCACGATCGTGAGGCCCGGCTTCCAGGTGAGCGGCGCACGGCCGAGCTTCTGGAGGTTTCCGGCGATGCGGTAGCTCCAGATGATCAGCAGCACCAGCGCAGCGATCGCCGCGAGGCCGGACAGCAGGACCACCAGCAGCAGCGGTGCGGCGGCATCTTCGAACTCGCTGCTGGAGATCGTGCCGGCGAGGAAGTCGTCGGCCTTGCCGACGAGCGACAGCTGCACGAGCAGGAGGATGGCCGACGAGACGGCGGTGATGATCTGCAGGATGACGAGCGCCCTGGCGATGCCGGCGATGCGTGCGAACGGCGAGAACGCCCCGGGTCCGCCGTAGGGCACGTAGCCGGGCGGGGGCGCCATCGAGGGCGGCGGGGGCGGCATGCCGGGCGGGGGCGGCGGGACCGCGGGTCTGTCCGAGGGCGGGGGGCCGAAGTCCGTCATGCCCGGCACGCTAGCGAAGGTTCGGCCGACATGCCGCTCGACGTGCGCCCCGGCGCGAGGTCGGCCAGACTTGCCACGTGGGATTCTTCGACCGAAACCGCAAGGAGCTCCTCGATCGGGGCCTCGATCCGGCCCGGCTGCCGCCCGGGCAGTACCTCACCGATCGCTTCCCGGTCCTCCACGTGGGCGACGTGCCCACCTACTCGCCCGGCGAGTGGAACCTCACCGTCACCGGTCTGGTCGACGCGCCGTTCACGATCGACCTCGACGAGTTGAAGGCGATGGAGCCGGTGACGCTCACCTTCGACATCCACTGCGTCACGAAGTGGAGCAAGTTCGACACCACGTGGACCGGGGTGCGCGTGCGTGACCTGTTCGCCCGTGCGGGTGTGCAGGCCGGAGCGACCCATGTGGTCGAGCACGCCGAGTACGGCTACACCACGAACCTGCCGCTCGCCGACATCACGACCGACGAGGCGATCGTGGCCTACGCGTTCGAGGGTGAGGACATCGAGCCGATCCACGGTGGCCCGGTGCGCATCGTCGTCCCGCACCTCTACTTCTGGAAGAGCGCCAAGTGGGTGCGGGCACTCGAACTGCGCGACACCGACCAGGCCGGGTTCTGGGAGCGCAACGGCTACCACATGTACGGCGACCCCTTCACCGAACAACGCCACTGGGGCGACTGACTGCACCGGGCCGGCAGCGCCACAACGGACACTCCACACGATCTGCCGTTGCCGAGGCGTTGTGGCCATCGATCCGTGGCTTCCCGAGTCACGCGAACGGAACACCGTGGTGACCAGGGCTGCCAGCAAGGCGACAGGCGAGTTCGTTGTGGGCGGATTCTCGGTCGTGTACGACGGTGTGATCGGCCCGTGGTTCCTCGACACCTTCGTCACGACGGCCGGCCTGACGGAAGTCGACGACGCGGTACTCCTGCCGACGGTCGAAGCGTGCCAGCAGCGTGTCGAGGCGCGACATGGACACGGTTTCACGGACCTTGCGGCGACGGCGTCGATGCACAGACAGTTCTCCGAGGCTGAGCTCGAGCAGCGACATCTCATCCGCGAACAAGGCCTGTCTCCTGACGAGTCCGCCTTGATTCGAGAGCCCCTGAGTTCAGGGACGCTGCGCCACTCCATAACGCTTGCCGTTCATAACGCGCCACGTTACGCTCACGAGCGTGCTGCAGTCGTTCCGTGACAAGGACACCGAACGGGTGTGGCTACGACAACGATCGAAACGCCTCGATCAAACAACCCAGCGCGCCGCCCTGCGCAAGCTGCTCATCCTTGATGCCGCCGACGAGATCGGCGATCTACGGGTTCCACCCGGCAACCGGCTCGAGAAGCTCACAGGCGACCGCGCCAACAGCTACAGCATCCGCATCAACGACCAGTGGCGAATCTGCTTCCGATGGACGACCGCCGGACCCGAGGACGTCGAGATCGTGGACTACCACTGAAAAGAGATGACATGACCGCATCCACCATGGAGCCGATCCATCC
>JBILUM010000286.1:0-4556 GCA_044370995.1 Ilumatobacteraceae bacterium
CCTCCCAGATCGGCAGCGCTGAACGACGCGAACGCGCCGCTCATCTTGCCGATCGGCGTACGAGCTCCGGCGACGATGTACGAACCAGCCATGACGAGACCCTCCTCGAGTGCTGCGCACTCCGACGTGCGCTTGCCCCACCAGCGTATGCGCGCGTGGTTACCAGCGGGTAATGGGGCCGCGGCCGGCAGCCGGTCAGTTCGAGCTGGAGCCCTTCCAGAGATCGATCTCGGCCTCCTGCGCGTACGGCTCGATCGCGGCGAGCTCGTCGTCGCTCAGGTGCAGGTTCGCCAGCGCCGCCACGTTGTCCTCGAGCTGGCGGACGCTGCTCGCTCCGATCACGAGCGACGTCATGCGCGGATCGCGCAGCGCCCACACGAGCGCGAGCTGGGCGAGCGTCTGGCCGCGGGCGGCGGCGAGGTCGTTCAACGCACGCACCTTGGTCATCGCGTCGTCGGTGAGCAGACCTTCGCTGAGCGCGCCGCCGGTGGCGATGCGCGAGTCGCTCGGGATGCCGCCGAGGTAGCGGTCGGTGAGCATGCCCTGGGCGAGCGGCGAGAACGCGATGCATCCGGCACCCACGTCCTCGAGGGTGTCGAGCAGGCCGTCGCGCTCGATCCACCGGTTGAGCATCGAGTACGAGGGCTGGTGGATGAGCAGCGGCACCTTCAGCTCGGTCAGCAGCCGGGCGGCTTCGCGGGTGCGCTCGGAGTTGTACGACGAGATGCCGACGTAGAGGGCCTTGCCCTGCTGGACGATCGAGGCGAGCGCGCCGACGGTCTCGTCGATCGGCGTCTCGGGGTCGACGCGGTGCGAGTAGAAGATGTCGACGTAGTCGAGCCCCATGCGCCGCAGCGACTGGTCGAGCGAGGAGATCAGGTACTTGCGTGAGCCGAAGTTGCCGTACGGCCCCGGCCACATGTCGTAGCCGGCCTTGGTGGAGACGACGAGCTCGTCGCGCAGGTGCCGGAAGTCGACCGCGAGCATGCGGCCGAAGTTCTCCTCGGCCGCGCCGTAGGGCGGGCCGTAGTTGTTGGCCAGATCGAAGTGGGTGACGCCGAGGTCGAACGCCCGGTGACAGATCGCCTGCTGGGTGGTGAACCCGCGATCGTGGCCGAAGTTGTGCCAGAGCCCGAGCGACAGGGCGGGCAGCAGCAACCCGCTGCGTCCGCACCGCCGGTACGGCATGGTCTCGTAGCGATCGGGGGCGGGCGCGTACACGTCGGGGATCGGCATGCCCGCCAGCCTACGGACGGTGCTTCCGGTCGCGAATCCTCTCGCACAGCGAGAAGATGCGCGACCAGAACAGGTGATCAGGAGTGGCGGCGCGAGGTGGCGGCGTCAGGCGTGGAGGCCGTCGACCGCGTCGAGGACCTCGCCGGCGTCGTTGTGGCTGTGGGTGAAGCCGCGCCGGCGCTCCTCGGCGACCGTCGACTCGCTGCGCAGCGCCACGATGTAGGCCCGGCGGTAGCTCGACGCCGACGTGTTGCCGCCCGAGCCGTGGAGCACGCCCTCGTTGTGCACCGTGATGTCGCCGCGGCGGATCTCGACGGGTCGCATCACGTCGTCGGGACCGAGGTCGGTGACGAGGGTGTGGCTCGCGCTGCGGTCGCCGTGGAGCGGGCGATGCGGCCGGACCGGCTCGTGATGTGATCCGGGGAGGAACTGCATGCAGCCGTTCTCGATCGTCGAGTCGTCGACGGCGAGCCAGCACGTGGCGGTGCGCCGGTCGTCGGTGTCGATCCAGTACGCCTGGTCCTGGTGCCAGTGGAACACGGCGTCGGCACGGCCGGGCGACTTGGCGAGCAGCTGGTCGAAGTCGATGGTCATGCCCTCGCCGCAGAGTTGTTCGGCGATCGACTGCGCCCGGCGTTCGTAGAGGTTGCCCTGCCACTCGGGCAGGTAGCGGCGCGGCACCATGACGTTCACGACCGCGTAGCCGGCCGGATCGGTGCCGTGCTCGCCGGTGGTCATGTCGTTGAAGTCCTTGCCGGCCACCGCGATCTCGCCGCGCAGGAACCGGTCGTACACGTCCTCGATGTCGACCATCTCGTCGGCGCTCATCACCCCGCGGAGGTGGACGTAGCCGTCGCGTCGGAACGCCTCGCGGTCGGCGTCGGTGACGAGGTATCGGTCGCCCTGCCGTCGCGCCGCGGGATCGGGTCGATCCGTGGCTGCTCCGTCGGGGGTGGGTGCTGCGTTCGACGTCATGTGGCGCAATCTAGGACGGTCGGGTCAGACGGTGCGGCAGCCGATCGTGACCGGTGACGAGGCGGCGAGTCCGAAGCCGCGGGCGTGGACGCACACCTCGGCGCCCGCCACCGCGGTGATGCCGACGCCGACGTTGAAGCCATGAGTGCGGCTCGGGTACGAGGTGAGGTCGGGGCGGAGGTCGCGGGCCATGATCGGACCGCTCATCTGCTGCGGCTGGCCGGGGTTGGTGACCGACACGGTGATCGTGACGGGCAGGTCGAACTCGGGGTCGAGCGCCCAGCCCGACACGATCACGCCACCGCCGCTGATGGCCGCGCTGTCGAGCGCGCCGACGGGCGCCGGGCCACCCGGGCCGCGCGGCACGTCGATGCCCGACAACGGTGCCCACAGCCCGGGCGTGTCGTAGCCGAGGGCCCAGATCGCGATGCCCGAGAAGCCCGCCTGGATCACGGCGTTGGTGCGTTGGACGATCGTCAGTTCGTCGGGGGAGTACACGGTGCGTCGGACGGTGCAGGTGGTCGACCCGCTGCTGTTCAGTCGCAGCGCGGGGCGCAGCACACCGGTGTCGATCGGCGAGGTGCTGTTCGCGTACGAGCTCGGTGTGGGCAGCAGCGGTGCGGCGGTCGGGCCCGTCCGGTTGCCCGTGTAGCTCACGTCGTAGGTGAAGCGCAGCTCGCCCGATGCGTCGCGCACGGGGGTGGCGCCGTTGTCCGCGGCGAGCTGGGCTGCGCTCTCCATCTGCACGCCGAGGGTGGCGAGCGAGGCGTTGGTGGGACACGTCCCCGACGTCACGGTCGCCCAGCTGCGCCCGTACGCGTTCACGCCGATCTGCACCTTGCTGCGCTGGTCGGCCGGCACGACCGAGGTGACGTACGAGATGACGTTCGCCTGCCACGACAGCGGCGCCACCGGGCCCGGCGCCGAGACGCTCCAGTCGTAGACCATCAGTCGGAGGCGATCGATGTGGGGCAGCATCTCGGGCCACGCATACACCTGGTAGCCGCTCGACCCGCCGTCCCAGATCGGGGGCACGGTGACCGAGAGCAGCTTGCCCTGGGCGTGGAGCGAGGCGCCGAGCTCGGCGACGAACGCGGCCCAGTTCGGCCGGGTGTTCGTCCACGACGACCGTCCGTCGCTGAACGCGAACCCCTCGTAGTCGAGGTCGATGCCGTCGTAGCCGCGGCCGACGACGAGGTTCGTGATCGTCTGGACGTGCTGGCTGCGCGTGGTGGGGTCGGCGAGGATGCCGGCCATCACGAGCTTGCCCGTGCCGTCGGTGATGCTGGGCAGCACCGGCAGCCCCTGGTTGCGCAGCGAGGTGACGGCGACGGTGAGGTTGCCCTCCGTGCCGCTCGTGGCGATGCGGTCGGCGGCGACCGCGCTGAAACCGAACGGTGACACCTCGCCGAACACGTTGGCGTATCCGCCGTTGATCGCGCGGACTCCCTCGGTGACGGCCGAGCTCGACCAGTTCGGGATCCAGCCGGTGACGAACCGTGCCGGTGCCGCAGCGCTCGCATCGTCGACGCGTTCGGATCCGGCGAGGAGCGTCACGCCGCCGATCAGCGCGGCGGCCAGCGCACAGCTGGTGACTCTCCGTGCCCGGAACCGCATCTCGCGACCCTACAAGCGAGCGTTTCCGATGTCCCCGCGCCCCGCCCGCGCCTTCCCCGGGAGGATCCCGCTCGCCTCCGGCGGATCGGTCGGGTCGGCCGGTCGGGTCGGCCGGTTGGGTCGGCCGGTTGGGTCGGCCGGTTGGGTCGACGTAGCTACCCGTCGGTAACATCCCGACATGCAGCAGATCCTCGATGCCATCCAGTCGGGCGCGTCCAGTGCCGACATCGCCGCCCTGCCCATCCCCGAGAGCTACCGCGCCGTGCACGTACTGGCGTCGGAGCAGGAGATGTTCGCCGGGGTGCCCTCGAAGGACAAGGACCCGCGCCGGAGCCTGCACGTCGGCGACGTGCCCACGCCGGAACTCGCACCCGATGAGGTGTACCTCGCGGTGATGGCGAGCAGCATCAACTTCAACACCGTCTGGACGAGCATCTTCGAGCCGATCAGCACGTTCGGCGCCCTCAAGCGCCTCGCCCGCGAGAGCGAGTGGGCGCGCCGTCACGACCTGCCGTATCACGTGGTGGGCAGCGACGCATCCGGTGTCGTGCTGCGCGTCGGTTCGGCGGTGCGCAACTGGAAGCCGGGCGACCGGGTCACCGTGCACTGCAACCATGTCGACGACCAGGACCCCTCGTCGCACGACGACTCGATGATGGGCAACAACCAGCGCATCTGGGGCTACGAGACGAACTTCGGCGGTCTCGCCGACCTCGCCGTGGTGAAGG
>JBILUM010000287.1:0-4553 GCA_044370995.1 Ilumatobacteraceae bacterium
GTGCGGATCATCTCCGCCTGGGCGATGCCCCGGAGCTCGGTGCCGACCGGTCGCGTCATGTCCTTCATCGTCTTCAGCAGGCCCATCCTGGTGCTCCTCGGTGCTCACGAGCGGCTGTGGCCGCCCGCTGTCTCGATGGAGCCATCGTGCGCCGACATGGCCGCGTGCGGATGAGTAGTCGGGTACGCAACCCGACCGACGACTACGTACCTGTCAGGGGCCGGCGGGGTCGTCGCGGCCGCGGTGACCGAGAGGTCAGTGCAGGCTGACCGGCGTGGCGCCGCCCACACCGCCCGCACCGCCGCCGAAGGGCTTGTTGACCAGGTCGAAGAAGTCGTTGCCCTTGTCGTCGACGACGATGAACGCGGGAAAGTCCTGCACCTCGATCTTCCACACGGCCTCCATGCCGAGCTCTGCGTACTCGAGGACCTCGACCTTGGTGATGCAGTCCTGCGCGAGGCGGGCCGCAGGGCCGCCGATCGAGCCGAGGTAGAAGCCGCCGTGCGTCTTGCACGCGTCGGTCACCTGACGCGACCGGTTGCCCTTCGCGAGCATCACGAAGCTGCCGCCGGCTGCCTGGAACTCGTCGACGTAGCTGTCCATGCGGCCGGCCGTCGTGGGGCCGAACGAGCCGCTCGCCATGCCGTCGGGGGTCTTGGCCGGCCCGGCGTAGTAGACGCAGTGGTCCTTCATGTACTGGGGCAGACCATCGCCCGCGTCGAGGCGCTCCTTGAGCTTGGCGTGGGCGATGTCGCGGGCCACGACCATCGGGCCGGTGAGCATCACGCGGGTCTTCACGGGGTACTTGCTCAGCGTGGCGCGGATCTCGTCCATCGGCCGGGTGAGGTCGATATGGACGACCTGGTCGGCGTCGCCCTCGGCGAGGTGCTGTACCTCGATGTCGGGCATGAACCGGGCCGGGTCGGTCTCGAGCTGCTCGAGGAAGATGCCCTCACGGGTGATCTTGCCGAGTGCCTGCCGGTCGGCCGAGCAGCTGACCGCCATCGCGACCGGGCAGCTGGCGCCGTGGCGGGGGAGACGGATGACGCGGACGTCGTGGCAGAAGTACTTGCCGCCGAACTGGGCGCCGATGCCCGTCTGTTGTGACAGCTCGAGCACCTTGCGCTCGAGCTCGAGGTCGCGGAACCCGTGTCCGAGCGCGGAGCCCTCGGTGGGCAGCGAGTCGAGGTAGCGGGTGCTGGCGAGCTTGGCGGTCTCGACCGCGAACTCCGCCGACGTGCCACCGATGACGACGGCGAGGTGGTACGGCGGGCAGGCGGCCGTGCCGAGGGTCTTCATCTTCTCGAACAGCCACGGCAGCAGGGTCTTTTCGTTCAGGAGCGCCTTGGTCTCCTGGAACAGGTAGCTCTTGTTCGCGCTGCCACCGCCCTTGGCCATGAACAAGAACTTGTAGGCCTCGCCGTCGATCGCGCTGATCTTGATCTCGGCCGGCAGGTTGGTGCCGGTGTTCTTCTCGTCGTACATGGTGAGCGGCGCCATCTGGCTGTAGCGCAGGTTCGACGTGAGGTAGGTGTTCTGGACCCCACGGGCGATGGCTGCCTCGTCGCCACCGCCGGTGTGCACGTACTGGCCCTTCTTCGCCTTCACGATCGCCGTGCCCGTGTCCTGGCACATCGGCAGCACCCCACCGGCGGCGATGTTTGCGTTCTTCAGCAGGTCGAGTGCGACGAAGCGGTCGTTGTCGCTGGCCTCGGGGTCGTCGAGGATGTTGCGCAGTTGCTGGAGGTGGCCCGGGCGCAGGAAGTGGGCGATGTCGCGCATCGCCTCCTGGGTGAGCAGGGTGATGGCCTCTGCCGACACCTGCAGGAACGGGCCGAGCGGGGTGTCGACGACCGCGACGCCGTCGGTGGACACGAGGCGGTACGGGGTGTCGTCGTGGCCGAGGGGGAGGAGCTCCGTGAACGCGAAGTCGGTCATGACTGCAGGCTACGCATCCGTGCGCGCCGGACGCGAGTGCGTCGGGCGGTGGACCGGCGCATTCGGGCCGATGGTCCCTGGTCGCCGCGCACGACCTGAGCGACGCTGGACAACGAGCGCCCGGAGGGAGCGATCGGTGTGAGCGGCTCCCGAGCGAGCGGCCAGAGGAGAGGAGCGGTCCGATGAAGGTGTTGGTCAGCGCGGCGAGCAAGCACGGGGCGACGGCGGAGATCGCGGAGGCGATCGGTCGACGACTCTCGGCGGCGGGCCACGACGTGACCGTGCTCGAACCGAACGAGGTCACCCACGTCGAACGCTTCGACGCCTTCGTCCTCGGCAGCGGGGTGTACGCCGGTCACTGGCTCGCGCAGGGCAAGGATCTCGTGCACCTGGTCGGCCGCCAGGCCGAGCACCGTCCCGTCTGGTTGTTCTCGTCCGGTCCGCTCGGCAGTCCTGCACAGCCCGATCACGACGCGGTCGACGTGCGCCACCTGGTCGAGGAGGTGCGCGCCCGCGGGCACGAGCTGTTCAGCGGCAAGCTCGACAAGAGCGTGCTCGGCTTCGCCGAGCGGGCGATCGTCGCGGCGGTGCGCGCACCCGACGGCGACTACCGGAACTGGGAGGCGATCGACGCGTGGGCTGGCGACATCGCCGGCCAACTGGTGGCGGCGACCGTCTGACGCGCCGCCGTGAGGGGACAGGGTCAGGGGCGGGGCGTGCCGGCCAGGATCGCCTGCACCAGGGCGAGCTCCTCGGGCGTGGTCGGCGTGCGCGGGGTGATCGCGCCCTCGTCGACGAGCACCGGGAGCCAGCCGACGGTGACGTCGGGATCGAACGCGACCATCACCAGGTTCGGATCGACCGTCGCTGCGGCGGCCTCCGGCGATCCGGCGACGAGTTCGAACGTGCGCCTCGCGTCAGCCGATCGGTCGGCCCAGTCGTCGGACGCGTTCACCAGCAGCCGCACGTTCGACAGCACCGCCAGACCGACGACGGCCCAGCCCACCACCAGCGCTCGCCGATCGAGGCGGCGGAGCTGATCGATCGCGAGCGCGAACGGCACCGCCAGGACCATCGCGGTCATGTACTGGTAGCGGGGCGAGGCGGCGGAGTCGAGGCCGAACACGGCTCGCTGCCAACCGATCGCGAGCAGGACCGGGAGGGGCAGCACGGCGAGCACGGTCACCATCGAGCGGGCACGCACCGACATCGGGGTGAGGAACACGACGACGACGATGCCGAACAGCGCGACGCCGGCGAACAGGATCTGACCGGTCATGCCGTTGAACGTCGCGGTGAGCGCCAGGCGCGCGAACTTCAGCGCGCCGGTCACGGTGGCGTCGCCCTCGTTGCCGGCGGGATCGCTGCCCCAGGTGAACAGCCACCAGCTGTACAGCACGGCCTGGGGTGCCACGGCCACCGCGGCGGCCCGCCACCGGCGCCGCCAGCACAGCACCGCGAACACCCCGGCAGCGAAGAAGGGGCCGAAGGCGCTCGAGCTGACCCCCACGATGCCCACGGCCGCCCCGGCGACGTCGCGGCGGCCCACCGGCCCCTCGTGGTCGACGAGCACCAGGTGTGCGAGGAATGCGACGAGCGACAGGTTGTAGGTGACCTGCACGGCGAACACGACGTTCTC
The DNA here is from genome assembly GCA_044370995.1 of Ilumatobacteraceae bacterium. GTDB lineage: Bacteria > Actinomycetota > Acidimicrobiia > Acidimicrobiales > Ilumatobacteraceae > VFMC01. The sequence goes on from JBILUM010000287.1 coordinate 3,578, forward strand.
CCAGCCGCTGCCGAACAGGAGCAGGAGCGTGCACACGAGCACCGTCGTCCACTCGCTCACGCCCACGCGTCGGCAGAGCTCGCGGACGAGCAGCACCGCGCCGACGTGCAGCGCCATGTTCGCGAGGAGGAACGGCCAGTACGAGTCGATGCCGAACACCTGCTCGATCAACCAGTACACGAGCAGCGGCGGCGTCATCCAGTGGCCGTCCTGCGCGGTGAACAGCCAGTCGCCGACGCCCAGTTGCTCGCGCATCGCCCGCCGGGTGAGCACGAACGCCCAGTCGTCGCGGATGAACCACTGGTTGCGTCCGATGTACCAGAAGATCGCGACGGCGACACCGAGCACCGCGATCGACACCTGCGTCGGGGTCGGCCGCCGATCGGGTCGTGGAGCGGGCTTCGCCGCTGCCGTCACCTCGAACGTCATCGCCGCCTCACGACGATGCGCCACCACAGCTGCAGGAGCTGACGTGCGCTGCGCGCGATGGCGGGCAGGCGGAAGAACTGCGAGCGGCCGGACGGCCGTGCGTAGTGGTGCACGGGGGTCTCGACGAAGCGGGCGCCCTGTTCGGTGAACCGGCGCATCATCTCGACGCAGATCACGCCGCTCGTCGACGTGAGCGGCCGGTCGACGATGAGCCGACGGCGGAACATGCGGAAGTCGCAGTCGGTGTCGCGCACGGGCAGGCGGAACAGGAATTTGACGACGTGGTGGTACGTGCGTCCGATCACCTTGCGGTACCACGAGTCGCCGCGGCCGAGTTTGTAGCCCTGGACGACGTCGACGTCGTCGGTGGCGAGCGGCACCATCAGCGCGGCCTCCGACGCGTCGTACTGCGCGTCGCCGTCGGTGTACCAGATCCAGTCGTGGCGGGCGGCGGCGAAGCCGGTGATGAGCGCGCCGCCGTACCCGCGGTTGCGCTCGTGGTGGATGGGCCGGAGCCAGGGCCGATCGACGGCGAGTGCGTCGAGGA
>JBILUM010000288.1:0-4524 GCA_044370995.1 Ilumatobacteraceae bacterium
GGCGGTGCTCGACGGGAGCGACGGCGGGTTCTGGGACCGCGTCGCCGAGTGGTTCCGCACGACCGGCATCACCATCGGGGTGATCCTGGTCGTGGCATTGGTGCTCACCAAGGTGGTCAGCCTGGTCGCCAGGCGCCAGTCCCGGAAGTTCAGCGAACGACACCGGCTCACGACCGACCTGCGCACGAGCACGGTCGGTGCCCATCAGCAGGCGCTGATCGGCGCGCTGCGGTGGGCGATCAACTTCTCGATCGTGTTCATGGCGATCATCTGGGTGCTCATCGAGCTCAACCTGCCGTCATCGGCCGTCGTGCCGCTCGCGTCGGTGGTCGGTGCGGGCCTCGGCTTCGGTGCCCAGCAGATCGTGGGCGACGTGCTCTCGGGAATGTTCATCCTGAGCGAGCGCCAGTTCGGCGTCGGTGATCTCGTGCGGGTGGGCCCGCTGATGGGCGTCGGCTGGGTCGAGGGTCACGTGGAGGAGATGACGCTGCGTGTCACCAAGCTGCGCACGTTCGACGGCGACCTGGTCACGATCGCGAACGGTGAGCTGCGCCAGAGCGTGAACGCGTCGCGCGACTGGGCGCGGGTGCTGATCAAGGTGCCGCTCGGTCGTTACGTCGACCTCGACGAGGTGGCCGCCCGCCTCGACGAGGTGGGCGCAGCGATGGCGGTCGAACCGCAGTGGGCGCCGATCGTGCTGGAAGCGCCGAAGGTGGCCGGCCTCGACGACCTCGGTGCCGACAGCGTGCAGATGCGGGTGATGGGTCGAACGCTCCCGGCGCAGCAGTGGAAGGTCGCTCGCGAGCTGCGGCGACGCTTCGCGCTCGAACTGCGTGCGATGGACGTCACGGTGCGTCCGAGCGAGGAACCCAACTCGCTCCTCGACGACGACTGATCGAGGCCCGACGTCGCGGCGTCAGGCGCCGACGTATGCCTCGCCGACGAGGCGGGCTGCTCGTTCCGTGACGTCGAGCGCTGCGCTGGTCGCCACGTCGTCGGCCCACCCGCGGCCGATCAGTTCACGTCCGGAACTCGAACTGGCGATCGCGTCGAACAGGCGGGGACGAGCGGCCACGAATGCCGCCCGGGCCGCTGCCGCCTCCGGCGAGCACGCGGGCGCCGACACCGCCGCGGCGGGATCGAGCGCGGCGAGCACGGCGCCGGCGCCGAGCAGGTCCTCGACGGCGGGTCTGATCGGACCGGTCGCGCCGTGCCAGCGTTCCCCGGCGGCGATCACGGCGATCGTGCCGGTGGGCCCTGCGAGTCGACGGGCGACGCGGGCGGTGGCCGTGGCGTTGCGGAGGCATCCGGCCAGGACGTGACGGGCGCCGTGCTCGCGAGCGGCGAACGACAGCGCCGATCCGTTGGGCGACGGGAGGACGAGCCGCAGCGGGGTGGAGACCGCGAGCAGGTCGGTGGGCGACAACGACAGCTCACCGTGCTCGCGCCGACCGGCGAGGTGCGCGTTGCACGCCGCTGCGTACGCGGCGGCGCCGTCGTCGGCCCAGCGGTACGGGAACACCGTGCTGCCGCTCTCGACCGCGGCGCTGACCGCGGAGGTGAACCGCAGGACGTCGACGATCACGACGACGTCGGCCAGCGGTGCGAGGGTGCGCAGTCCGTTCGGGCCCCAGTCGAACCGGTAGGAGAAGCCCGCCTGGGTGCACCACTCGGCACCTCGGGCACCGCTCGGTTGATCGATGTCGAGCTCTGCGACCATGCGTTCCGTTCCCGCCTTGCTCCCGCCCGTCGGCGTTCCGAGTGCCCTGCCCGACCGCGCGGGTCAGCTCACCACTGGTCCCAGTGGAGGATGGGCTCGAGGGGGAGGCGCTTGGCCTGCTTGAACTCGGTGCCGATCGTGTACGCGATCGGGAACATGCCGGCCTGGGTGACGCCGTCGGGGATGCCGAGGAGCTCCTTGGCCTGCTGCTCGCCGCCACCGATCAGGTGGATGGTGGTCCATGCGGTGCCGAGTCCGCGCTCACGCGCTGCGAGCATGAAGCTCCACACGGCCGGCAGCAGCGAACCCCACGCCGATGCGGCCTGGAAGGTCGGGGCTCGGTCGAGGTCGCCCATGATGCACGGCACCATGATCACCGGCACGCGGTGGAAGTTCTCGGTGAGATACGTGGCCGACTCGGTGATCTTGTCCTTCTGCTCGTAGCGCAGGTCGCCGGGCTCGTAGGTGTTCGACTTGGCGCTGCCCGCGTAGATCGAGAAGTTGTGGGCGTAGATGTCGGCGAGGCCCTGCTTCTTCTCCGGGTCGGTCACCATGATCCACTGCCAGCCCTGGCTGTTGGAACCCGTCGGCGCCTGGAGTGCGATCTGCAGGCACTCCTCGATCACCTCGCGCTCGACCGGCGTGTCGAAGTCGAGGCGCTTGCGGACGGCGCGGGTGGAGGTGAGGACTTCGTCGGCGGAGAGGTTCAGCTTCATACGGAGCTCAGCTTGCCATCGTTGGCGACGGCGCGTCGCCGTGGAGGTCGGCGGCGCCGGGTCGGTCGGGTCCGGGGAGCGGTGCGGCCGACCGAACTACCATCGGCACCGGCTCGGGTGCTCGACACCCGTACGAGCGACGACCAGCAAGACCAGCAACGACCAGCAACGACCAGCAACGACCAGCGATGAGGTCCCGATGCACGAGCAACCCATGGGAGCGCCACGCCCGGCCGCCGGCTGGTACCCCGACACGGAACGTCCGGGTGGCAACCGCTACTGGGACGGCGAACGCTGGACCGAGCATCGGCAGGCCCCGATCGGTGACGCGCCCTCGTGGGGCGCCGCCGCTGCGTCGGCCCCGTACGGTCCCGGGCCGGCGCCGGCAGCTGACCTGTTCTGGGTGAGCACCCTGGGGCAGGAGATGGGCCCGTACACCGGCGGGCAGCTCCAGGCGATGGCCATCGCCAAGCAGGTGACCGCGAGCACCCAGGTGCGCACGGCGACCGGTGGCTGGTTCCCGTTGGGGCAGCTGCCCGGCGTGTTCTCCGACAAGGACTGGACGACCGCGCTGATCCTGTCGGTGCTGCTCGGCAGCCTCGGGGTCGACCAGTTCTACCTGGGCAACACCGGCCTCGGGATCGCCAAGCTGCTCACGTGCGGCGGCTTCGGCATCTGGGCGATCGTCGACATCATCCGCATCGCGATGAACCAGGTGCCCGACTCGCTGGGGCGCCCGCTGCGCAAGTAGCGCTGCCGAGCCGATTCGGCTCGCCGAAATCGACACGGCAGGCGCCGCGCGGCGTGCGACGCTCGGGGGATGAGCGACGACTACCTGCGCATCAACCTCGCGAACTGGAACAGCCGCGTCCCGCATCACGAGGTCGGCTACGACCTCGCCGCGCATCGCGACCCGGCGCACCTGTCGCAGGTGGTCACCTTCGACCTCCCTCGGCTCGGCGACGTCAGCGGGCTCGACGCGGTGCATCTCCAGTGCCACATCGGCACCGACACCGTCTCGCTGGCCAAGCTGGGCGCCCGGATGACCGGGCTCGACTTCTCCGAGCCGGCGCTCGAGGTGGCCCGACGGCTCGCAGCCGACTGCGGCCACGAGATCGACTACGTGTGCAGCGACGTGTACTCGGCGGTCGAGGCGCTCGGCCGTGAGCGGTTCGACCTCGTGTACACCGGCATCGGTGCGCTGTGCTGGCTGCCCGACGTCCGCCGGTGGGCGCAGGTCGTCGCGGACCTGCTGCGACCCGGTGGACGGCTGTTCATCCGCGAAGGGCATCCGATGCTGTGGTCGCTGTGCGACCCGCGGCCCGACGGTCTGGTGGTGGTGGAGTACCCGTACTTCGAGGTGGAGGGCGGCACCCTGTTCAGCGAGCCGCTGTCGTACGTCGACCACGAGGGCGAGCTCGAGTCGCCCGACATCGTCCACTTCAACCACGGGCTGGCCGAGATCGTCAACGCGCTGTGGGACGCCGGGCTGCAGCTGACGATGTTCGTCGAGCACGACTCGGTGCCGTGGAACGCGCTCGGCGACGCGATGGTGGGCGACGAGGCGGGGGAATACCGGCTGCGCGACCATCCCGAGCGACTGGCCGCGAGCTACACGCTGCGGGCCGTGAAGGGTTGAGGTGACAAACTGCGGGCATGTCAGATCACCTCGCAGGCCGCGTCCACATCTCGATCTCGCACGGCATCGCCGATGTGAAGATGATCCGTGCCGACAAGCGCAACGCGCTCGACGGTGCCATGTTCTCCGCACTCGCCGAGGCCGGCGAGCGACTGAAGACCGAGCCCGGCGTGCGCGTCGTGGTGCTGAGCGGTGAGGGTGGCTCGTTCTGTGCGGGCCTCGACTTCTCGAGCTTCACCGCGATGGCCGGGGGCGGCGGTGGCGGCAACGGCGGTGGTGACAGCGAGGGCAGCCCGGGTTCGATGAAGCCGGGCCGCATCACCCATCTCGGCCAGCAGGTGAGCTGGGTGTGGCAGGAGATCCCGGTGCCGGTGATCGCCGCCGTACACGGCCACGCCCTCGGCGGTGGCATCCAGATCGCGCTCGGCGCCGACATCCGCATCGTGCAC
>JBILUM010000289.1:0-4521 GCA_044370995.1 Ilumatobacteraceae bacterium
CGCGAACTCGAGCGGGGCGATGGGACATTTGATCGGCATGTCGATGATGTTGATCACCACGCGGCCACCGTCGAAGGTTGCCAAGGCCGCCTCCAGCGCAGCGGACCCCTCGGGCGTGTAGAAGGTGAAGACCTTCTCCATCCAGCCGGGGCCGGTGAGGCCTTCGGTCTCCTCGGGGACGAGCGTGGCGCCGGTGGCGACCACGAGCAGGTCGTAGGGGAGGGTCGAGCCGTCGCTCAGGAACACCTGGTTCTGTTCGATGTCGACGAAGTCGATCGGGCTCTGGCGGTAGACGATGCCGTCCCTCAGCTGACGGCCACGGGGCCGGACGATGTCCTCGGTGTGGGTGAGGCCGAACGGGACGAAGAGCAGGCCGGGTTGGTACACGTGGCGGTCGTCCTGGTCGACCACCACGATCTCGGCCTCGTCGGGCGTGTAGCGCCGGCGCAGGCGGTTCGCCGTCAGCGTTCCTCCGGTGCCACCGCCGAGGATCACGATGCGATGTGTCATGCCTCCATGGAAGGCGACGGACGATCCGGCGACCAGGGGCCAAGGTCCCGATACCCCATGAGGTATCCGTCGTGGTGTTCGATCGGGGGTGTCAGAAGAGCGAACGGATGTCGTCCGGCACATGCCAGACGACGTCCTGATCGCCCGGATCAACCGGATCGCCGGTCCACGACTCCGGGTGCCGCACGTCGTTGACCACCATCACCATGTCGAGGCCGTGGCACGAGGGGTCGAGTGCCAGGAAGACCCGGGTGCCGTCGTCGGTGACCGTCTCGGTCACGAACGACGATGCGAACCGATCGAGCCAGCGAGCGGGGCGGCCGGCGAACCAGGTCGTGAGGGAGCTCATGTGGGCATGGTGCGCTGCGGAGGTGGCCGACAGTCGGCGCTGAGGCGTCGCTCAGCTGTCGGTCAGGTGAACGTCCGGTGCGCGCCGGGACCGCCACCTGCGCCCGGATGACGACCTGCGCCCGGATGACGACCGTCGGCGGGCCGATGGTGAGACTGGGGTGATGACGAGACTGCGACAGGTGCCACGCGCCGAGGTGACCGACGATCTGACGATGCGGATGTACGGGCTGCTGTTCGGCGACCGCGATCCGGTGGCCGAGCCAGGGACCGCGACGGGCACACCGGGCGACTGGTGGAGCGTGTTCGCGCTGGTGCCCGACGTGATGAAGCACGCCGTGGAGGGCTTCGGTCTGTACCGCAGCCCGGCCCGCCGGCTCGATCCGGTGCTGCGCGAGCTCGGCCAGACCCGCGCCGGATGGGCCCGGGGCAGCCAGTTCGTGTTCTCCCAGCACTGCAAGTCGTGCCGGGCGCTCGGGATGAGCGAGGAACGCATCGCTGCCATCGCTGCATGGGGGACGGCCGACTGCTTCACGCCGGTCGAACGGGCCGTGCTCGCCTACACCGACGCGCTCGTGTTCGACGGCGGACGCGTGCACGACGCCGTCTTCGCCGCGCTGCAGGCGCACCTGTCGGACGAGGAGATCCTCGAACTCACCTACATCACCGCGATGTACGAGATGCACGCCACCATCACGCGAGCGCTCCGCCTCGAGTTCGACGACCGCGACGACCCCATCGTCGAAGTGGCCGCGCCCGAAGGCGAGGCCGCCCGCGACATCGGCGCCGACATCAGCGGCGACCGCTGAGCAGTCCACGTCTGACTCGACAGCCGGACTCACGTCAGCCAGGTGCGCACCGACGACCGGCCCTCGAACTGATCGGCGTGGCGCCAGACCCGCACCAGCGTTTCCTGCACGGCGTCCTCGGCTTCGGACCCGGCGCCGAGCATGCGGTAGCAGAAGCCGGTGAGCTCGCGTCGGTGAGATGCGATCGCGACCTCGAGGTCGCCGGCCAGGAGCGGAGCGGTCATGAGCCAACTCTAGGGTCGGGGTGCGACACGGTCTTCAAGCGCCATCCCGTGCCGGCCCATCCCGTGCCGGCCGGTCACCAGTCGGTCACCAGTCGGTCACCGGTCGGTCACCAGTCGAGGTGGGCCCGCTCGCCGAACATCCCGCCCGTGGGCCCGTCATCGGGCAGGGTCGCCAGCCAGATGGGGGTGTCGGCGCCCTCCTCGGGCGACTTGTCGGCGTCGAGTCCGCCCATGTCGGTGCGCACCCAACCGGGGCAGCAGGCGTTCACCAGGATGCCGGTGCCCTCCAGCTCCTTCGCCAGCTGGAACGTCATCATGTTCAGCGCCGCCTTCGACACGCCGTACGCCGGTGCATCCGCCCAGGTCGAGTCGAACGTGCCCGACCGGCTCGACACGTTGACGATCCGCCCACGGCCCTGCCGGCGCATGTGCGGGATGGCCGCCCGGCACACGCGCCACGGTCCGACGAGGTTGATCTCCATCGCGTCGATCACGTCGGCAGCCGACACCGCCGACGGGGCCACCCCTGAGTCGTAGTGACCGCCCGCGTTGTTGACGACGATGTCGAGCCGTCCCGTGCGTTCCACCACGGCGGCGACCGCCGCCTCGACCGACGCAGCGTCGGTGACGTCGAGCCGCACCCCGAACGAGGGAGCGCCGAGTTCGGCCGCGACGCCGTCGGCGGCCGAGGGGGAACGTGCCCCCACGGCAACGACGATGCCCTGCGCGGCGAGGCCGGCGGCGATCGCCCGACCGATGCCCCGATTCGCGCCGGTGACGAGCGCGACCCGTCCGGTCGATGTCATCCCCACGGTCCCGGCTGCGCTGCGGTGTTCCACGTCTCGGTGATCAGCCCGTCGACCACACGGAACACCTCGATGCCGCTCACGACCTGCGCTGTGTCGCCGGTGCCGATGGTGATGTCGTAGCAGCTGACGAGCTGCACGTCGTCGGCGACCACGACCCGGTTGGCGAACGCGATGTCGGGCGCCGAGTCGAGGAACCCGCGGATGCGGGCGATGTTGTCGGCCAGCGACATGGTGACGAGGTGGCCCTGCTCGTGGCGCAGGCACGGGTCGGCGATGAAGCGCGCCGCCGCGTCGGGATCCCTCGCGAGGTACACCTCGTCGGTGTAGCGCTGCAGGAAGTCGGTGAGGTCCATGCGGCGAGCGTACGCGCCGTCACCCGCGCGGACGATGGACGGGGCGGCCCCGTCGGCGGTCGATCAGGCGAAGGTGAACGGTCGTGCGCCGGTCTGGATCTCGCCCAGGGTGCGGCGCAACTCCACCAGCTTGCTGTCGGCGGCATCGCGGGTGGCCAGGTCGATGCGGCGGTCGCCGATCACCAGGGTGCCCACCTGGGCGATCACTGCGGCAGTGCCCATCAGGCCCACCTCGGCGCCCGGCCGCTGCGCCCACTCGACGCAGTCGTCGACGGTGACCGTGCGCTCCTCGACCTTCCAGCCGAGGCTGCGCGCCACCTGCAGCAGCGAGTCGCGGGTGACGCCGTGGAGGAACGCATCGGTGAGCTCGGGCGTCACCAGGTGCTCGCCGTCGAGCAGCAGCACGTTGGCGGCGCCGGTCTCCTGCACGATGCCGCCGGGGGCGAACAGGACCTGGTCGGCCTGGTGCTCGCGGCGTGCCCGGTCGATGCGGCCGAGCGCCATCGCGTAGTTGGCGCCGGTCTTCACGACACCGAACTGCGGCGTGGTGCGCGGGATCTCGGTCTCGACGACGATCGTGAGCGGGCGCGGCGGCAGGTAGTCGCCCACCGGGCACGCGAGGACGTAGAGGATCGCCGAGTGGCTCGGGTACGCGGCGGCGCCGATGGTGATGTCGGTGCCGAGCATCGTCGGGCGCAGGTACAGCGAGCCGGGCGCCGGCGGCGTGACGGCGGCGTTCGCCGCGACCGCCATGTCGATGAGCTCGGTGACGAGCTCGGTCGGCGGCGCCGGCAGCAACAGCCGGCCGCAGCTCTGCTGGAGGCGGGCTGCGTGCTTGTCGGCGCGGAACGGGCGGATGCCGCCGTCGATCGTGCGGTGTGCCTTCAACCCCTCGAAGCACGAGCTGCCGTAGTGCAGCGCATGGGTGCCGGGGTGCAGCGAGAACGACGAGAGCGACTCGAGAGCGGCCGCGGTCCATCCGTCGTCGTCCACCCGGGCCACCGACATCACCTCGCCGAACACGGTCCCGAACGGCGCCGTGGCGGCGGCCTGCAAGATCGCGGACGGGTCGGCGTTCGGGGTCTGGGTCGGAGCGGTCGACGAGTCGCTGGAAGTCATGGCGCACACTGTGCCCGAACCGGGCCGGTCGCGCCAGGTCCGGAGGGGTTCGGAGCGGGTGCCACGAGCACCAGGTTGGACACGCTGTGGCGGGCGGCGCTCGCACACCGGACGTCCGCAATACGGTGTCGGCGTGGCCGCCGCCCGTCGCATCTCACCCTCGTCCGCCCTGCCGTCGACGACCTCCGCGCCCGAACGGTTCGACGCCGCCTACTACCGCCGGTTCTACGGCCGCAGCCCTGTGCACGACGCCCGGCGGATCGCCCTGCTCGCCGCTGGCGTCACGTCGTTGGCCGCGTGGTGGCGCATCCCTGTTCGGTCGGTGCTCGACGTGGGAGCGGGCAAGGGC
>JBILUM010000290.1:0-4513 GCA_044370995.1 Ilumatobacteraceae bacterium
CACGATCGACTCGTCGCTCGACAACTCGGTGATCGCCGGCACGTGGAACATCAGATACGACGAGGTCTACTGCGACACGTACGCGTTCTGCGGCACCACCCCGCGAGTGGGTCAGGCGACGATCGCGACGACACCGGAGCAGTTCCTCCGCCTCGACATCCCCGGCATCTTGTCGGCGGGTCTCTTCTCGGTCAGCGGGTCGCTGTACGGCATCACCGACAGCACCCAGCTGGTCGCGCCCTGCGAGAACGGTCCGCGGATCGCCCGTCTCACGGTCACGCTCTACGCGGACGGCGTCACCCTCGACGTCGACGGCACGCGCACGGTGCGGGAGATGGCGGCGAGCATCACGGTCGCGTCACCCAATGAGGACGGGTGCCCCGGTGGCCTCGTGTTCTACGGGGCTCAGCTCACCCGCGCCGGATGAGCTTCATGGGGTTCGTCATCCTGCTCGTGGTCGCGGGGCCGATCGTCGGTTTCGTCGCCTGGCTGCTGCTCGACGAGTCGATCGTCCGCATCCCGTCCGGCAACCTCGGGTTGCTCCTCGTACAGGGCAAGGCGACGAAGAAGGTACTGGGCCCTGGCCGCCACATCGTGCCGTCGTTCCGCCAGCACGCGGTCCAGCAGTACCCGACCTTGGAGCTCGCCTACCGTGCCGACGGAGGCGCTGATGCCGTGCACACGGTCCTCGAGCGCAGCGGCCCCGTCATCGAGGCGGTGCTCGGCGATCGCACGCCGGTGGTCGTGGCGTGCACGATCCGGTACCGCCTGGTCGCCGATCGGCTCCGCGACGTGCACGAGTCGGTCGGCCCCGACGGCGTGTGGAGCTCGATCCGCGATCTCGTCGAGCACGAGCTCCGGGACGCGCTGCTCGAGCCCACGGTCACGACCGACAGCCTCTACGGCCGGGAGCGGCGCGAGCTCGGCTCGACGCTGTCGCGCCGACTCCAGTCGGCGCTCGAAGCGCACGGGTTCGCGCTGACCGGCTTCTCGCTGGCCGGCGTCGATCTCGGTGCGGCCGGCACCGTCGTCGCCGCAACCGCCCGAGCACGGCTCGAGCTCGAACGTGAGAAGGCCGAGGCCAAGGTCCGCAAGCAGCGGGTCACCAACGACGCGCAACTCGCCGACGCATGGGGCGAACGAACGGCCGACATCGCCCTCCGCCACCGCGAACTCGACACCTGGCGTGAGCTGCTCGGCCGCGAGGGCTCCATCGCCCCGCAGCCCGGGACCGCTCACATTCGACGGACGCCGTCGCCCCAGCAGGACCCGGACACCACCCCCTCGGCGGACCGCCTGCCAACCGAACCAGCACTCGGGGCCGACGACGGTTCGGCCGCCGAAGGGGTCGAACGCTCGTGACCGCGGCGGACGAACAGCGTCGGCTCCGTGGCGATCAGGCGCTCGAGATCCTGGCCGTGCTCATCCTCGGCCTTGCGACCATCGGCACGGCCTGGTGCGGGTTCCAGGCCTCGCGCTGGAGCGGCGAGGAGGGTCGCCGCGCACGTGAATCCAGCGACCTCCGGATCGAAGCGTCGCGACAGTTCGGGCTCGCGTCACAGATCGTCCAGTACGACACCAACACCGTGTCCGACTACGCACAGGCGCTCGCCGACCGCAACGACGAACTCGCGACGTTCATCAGGACGTCGCTGGCGCGCGACGAGTTCGTTCCCATCCTCGACCAGTGGAAGGCCGAGTACGGGCTCGGTGAGGATCCGGCGAACCTGCTCGAGAACCAGGCCTACCTCGACGCCCAGTTCGCCGAGTTCCGGGCGACCGATGCCGAGAGCGAGACGGTCGCGGCCGCCGCCGAGCAGGCGGCACGGAACTCCGACCGGTACGTGGGGAACACCGTCCTGCTCGCGATGGCACTGTTCTTCGCCGGTGTGACGGGCTCGTTCCGCAACCGTGTGCCCCGGCTGCTCATGCTGTCCGGCGCAGGCCTGATCGCCGCGTGGGTGGCGTCACAGCTCATCGATCTCCCGGTGGCGTGACCACGGGTCGAGCGTCGGGCGCAGCGCTCGTCGACATGACACTCACCCGATTGCACCGGATCATGTCATGGTGAGTGGTCGCTCCACCACTCTGTGAGTCGACGAGTCGCCTCGGTCGGTCCGACCAGGCCGGCGTCGAGTCGCAGCTCGGTGAGGAACTGCACTGCCCGACCCACGTCTCGCCCGGGCGAGAGCCCGAGCACCTCCATCACGGTCGCGCCGTCGAGCTCGGGCGCGAACGATCCGACATCCTCCCGGTCGGCGAGCGACGCGAGCTGCGCCACTGCGCCGTCCACTCGCGCCATCGGCGTCGTTGCCGGGCCGTCCATGAGCGCAGCGGCGTTCGCCCGCGCCAGGAGGACCGCCTGGTCGAGCCAGGATCCGGCGTCGCGCACGAGCCGTCGGACCTCGCCGTCGGTCCACACACCCGACGGATCGGCGGGACCGCCCGACAACCGCCCGTACACGGCCACGATCGTCCCGATCGCGTCGATCGCCGCGAGCGACGAACGGAGCGCCTGCATGCGGGCCCGCGCCACCGACGGGCCGAGCGCGACGAACAAGCCTGCCCACCGCAGGTGCCGATCGTCGGCACCTGCCGGCAGCGCAGCCACGACCGCGAGCGTGTGGGCGAGCGCATCGGCGTGGCGCGACCCGTCGGCCACCACGTCGGCCAGCGCGGCAACCTCCGGGAGGGCCTGGTCGCCGAGGCCGGTGGCGAACACGAACTGCAACCCGGCCGACGGCGCCGCCGCGGCGAGCAGCTTGTCGAGTTCGTCGCGGATCCGTTCGGCCGACACGATCGCCAGTCGCCCTGCCATCGACCCGACCGCGTCGATCAGGTCGGGCACCGGCACGAGGTCGTAGCGCGTGACGAACCGCGCCGCACGCAGCATCCGCAACGGGTCGTCGCTGAAGCTCTCGGCCGGCGTGAGCGGCGTGCGCAACACCCTGGCCGACAGGTCGGCGACCCCGCCGAACGGATCGACCAGCGCCGGCGATGGCGTGGTCACCTCGATCGCCATGGCGTTCACGGTGAAGTCGCGGCGCGACAGGTCGGCGACGATGTCGTCGGAGAACGCCACCTCCGGCTTGCGCGAGTCGTCTCGATAGGCCTCGGCACGATGGGTGGTGATCTCGAAGACCCGCTCGACGGACACGCCGTTCACGTCGACACGCTTCATCGCACCGATCGTCCCGAAGCGCTCACCCTGGGTCCAGATCGCATCGGCCCAGCCCTGGAGCAGCTGCTTGATCTCCTTCGGCCTCGCGGTCGTCGTCGCGTCGAGATCGAAGTCGCCCTGCGGCGGTGCGTCGGGTCGGACGACGGTCGTGACGAGGTCGCGCACCGTGCCTCCCACGAGGAACAGCCGGTGCCCCGCCGCGCCGAAGCGGTCGGCCAGCGGGGCGAGCTCGTCCATCACCGCCGCGACCGATGGCGAACCCGTCAGCGCCGACATCGGATCCGCAGCGTCCGGCGGACCTGCATCCGGCGGACCTGCATCCGGCGAGTCGTCCGGGCGCAGCGGGCTCACCGATCGGGCTGACGCTCGCGCCAGAACGACGTGATCGCGTCGAGTTGGCGAGCACCCGGCCCGCCCGACGTCTCCGACTCGGTCGTGTCGACCGGCTCGGGATCCTCGCCCGACAGCACCCCCACCACCCCGGCCGCGCACCACGCCAACGCATCCAGGTCGTAGCCGCCCTCGAGCATCACGATCCGTCGACCCGGCGGCGCCCACGCCATCGCCCGCTTCGTGAGCGCGATGTAGTCGCCCGACGTGAGCCCCAACTCGGTGATCGGATCGAAGCGATGACCGTCGAACCCCGCCGAGATGATCAACCACGTCGGCGCGAACGCCTCGACCCGCGGCGCGATCAGCTCGTCGAACGCCCGCAGGTACACGTCGCCGGTGGTGCCGGGCGGCAACGGCACGTTCATCGTGAACCCCTCGCCGGCACCGCTGCCCACCTCGGTGTGGCGACCCGTGCCGGGGTAGAGCGGCCACTGGTGCAGGCTCACGAACAGCACGCGAGGGTCGTGGTAGAAGACGTCCTGGGTGCCGTTGCCGTGATGCGCGTCGTAGTCGAGGATCAGCACCCGCTCACCCTGATCGGCCAGCGACGCGGCGAGCACCGCCACGTTGGAGATGAGGCAGAACCCCATCGACTCCGTCTGATTGGCATGGTGGCCCGGTGGGCGCACCGCACAGAACGCGGCGTCGCCCTCGCCCCGCCGCAACGCATCGGCGGCCGTGAGCCCCGCCCCCGCGGCGAGCGTGGCGGCGCGCCACGTGCCCGGCGACGCGTACGTGTCGGGGTCGAGCCGGCCACCACCGGAGGAGGAGATGCGCTCGATGCGATCGAGGTAGGCCCGCGGGTGCACCCGTTCCAGATCGACGTGCGTTGCCGCGATCGGCTCCAACGGGATCAGCGCATCGGCCGATGCGTAGCGCTTGATGCCCGACAACACGGCCTGCAGTCGCTCGGGGCGTTCGGGGTGGCGCGGTCCCGCC
>JBILUM010000291.1:0-4512 GCA_044370995.1 Ilumatobacteraceae bacterium
CATCTCACGCCGGGCACGGCGCCCGTCCCGGCGGGCACCCTCCACCTGGCCGTGCCGGTCGATCGGCGCTGGGAGCTCACGGTCGACGGCGCGCCGGTCGAGTCGCGGCCGGCGTTCGGCACCACCACGGCGTTCGACGTCGAGACGGCGGGCACGGCGACGCTCGCCTATCGGACGTCGCGGACCTTCCACCTGGTGTTGCTCGTCCAGGCGCTGCTGTGGTCCGCGTTCGTGCTCGCGGCCTCGAACGCCCGGGTGCGCCGCCCGCGACTCCGCAGCCGCGGACTGCCGACGGTCGTCGCCGAGCCGGTGTTCACGATGGACCCGATCATCGGTGCGCCGGTCGCGCCGATGCCGAGCGCCGATGTCGAGTTCGACGAGACCGACCTCGCCGAGGTGTTCGTGGCGCCGGTCGTTCCGCCGCCGGGCCTGCCGTCACCCGAGCTGCCGTCACCTGAGCTGCCGTCACCGGGTCCAGTGGCCGGGGCCGTGGTCGAGGAGGAGCCGTCGTGAAGCCCCTGCGCTCCGTGGCCGGCCTCGTGGTCGCCGTCGCGCTCGCCGGCCTCGGCATCAGCGCACGCGACGAACCGGTCGTGATCGATCCCACGTTCGCATCGCTCGGCAATCCGACGATGCCGTTCGTGCCGAGCGGTTCGTTCATCACGTCGAGCTGGTTCTGTCCGGGTGTCCCGGCGGGGGAGAACGGCCTGGGCGGGTCGCTGCAGGTGACCAACCCGAGCGATGCGCCGATCGCCGGGCGGATCACCGCGTACACCACCGACCCCGGCGTGGCGGCGGTCGACGAGCCGATCATCGTGGCGCCGCGGTCGACATCCAGCGTCGACCTCGACGCGCTCCAGCCGACGGGCACCTTCGTCTCCGCCCTCGTCGAGATCGACGGGGGCGGTGGATTCGTCGAGCAGACGGCCGAGCACCCGGCGGGCAACGCGGTGTCGCCGTGTGCGAACGCGGCCTCGTCGAACTGGTGGTTCGCCGACGGCTTCACGGTCGACGACAGCACCGAACGACTGGTCCTCACCAACCCGTACCCCGATGCCGCGATCGTCGACATCCGCTTCGTCACCGCCGACGGCATCCGCCGACCGTCGCGGCTGCAGGGCTATCCGGTGCCGGGACGATCGGTGCAGGTCGTCACCCTCGGCGAACTCGGTGCCCGCGACGAGCCGATCCTGGCGGCCCAGGTGAGCGCCTCGCGCGGGCGAGTCGTGGTGGGCCGCGCCCAGCACTACGTCGGCGGCGGCCGGCTCGGCTTCACGATGACCCTCGGCGCACCGTCGCTCAACAGCCAGTACTACTTCGCCGACGGCGAGACCGGCGAGGGCATCCAGGAGTCGTACGCGATCTACAACCCGACCGACGCCGAGGTGACGGTGTACGCCGTCTTCCTCGGACTCCCGGCAACGCCCGACTTCACCAACGACACCGAGGTGGTGGTGCCGAAGGGCCGTGTCGTCATCCTCGACACCGCCGACGTGCCCAACCTGCCCGCCGGCCGCCACGGCGCCGTCTTCTCGACCTTCGCCGCGGAATCGATCGTGGTCGAACGGGTGATCACCCGACCGGCCGGCGACAGCTTTGCGACGACGGTCGTGATGGGTTCACCGCCGAACCTCGCCTCCACCCGGTGGTCGGCGGCCGTGGGCAGCGAGATCGCGATCGAGGACGCACTGGTCGTGCTCAACGTCGACAGCGTCGAGACGACGGTCACGGTGAGCGCCCTCGGGCCGGGTGGGCTCGTGCCCGTGCCGGGGTTGGAGAACATCCCGCTCCCGGCGGCCGGGCTGATCACGGTGCCGTTCACCGATCCGTCGATGTTGGGCAAGGCGTTCGTCGTCGAGAGCGGTCAACGGGTGTTCGTCGAACGGCTCCTGCCGCGGTCGGCCGAACTGCGCGGCCGATCGGGGTCGTTCCCGCTCGCAGGCTAGGCCCGCCGCCTCCAGGCCTGGCAGGCTGGTGGCGTGGACCGCCTGCTGCTCGCTCTCGCCATCGTGGTCGTCGCGGCCGCCGTCGCGCTGGTCGCTCGTCGGCGACGGGTGCCCGACGCCCCGACCCAGACCACCCATCAGGTGCCCGATCAACTCGACCGCCGTGACTTCGCGCCTTTGGTCGACGAGGTGAGCCGTGAGGCGGAGTGGCTGCTCGTGGTGTTCACGTCGGCGACCTGTCACACCTGCGCCGACATGGCGACCAAGGCGAAGGTCCTCGCCGGCGCACAGGTGGCCGTCGTCGAGGTGGAGTACGTCACGCAACGCGACCTGCACCAGCGCTACCGCATCGACGCGGTGCCCACCACGGTGCTCGCCGACGCTCAGGGCGTCGTGCGTGCGTCGTTCCTGGGGCGCGTCAGCGCGACGGACCTGTGGGCCGAGGTGGCCGACGTGCGCGAGCCGGGCTCACGTCCCGAACGGCAGTGCGAGGGCCACGGCCACTGAGGTGACCGAACCCGGTGCCGTCCGGAGGTGTGTCAGCTGAGGGAGTTCTGCTCGCTCGGCTGATCGTCGGCGGGCTGATCGTCGGTGGGCGAGCCGCCGAGTCCGGCCTGGACGAGCGCCGCCACCTCGTTGCCGTCGATGGTCTCCTTCTCGAGCAGGGCCTCGGCGACGAGGTCGAGCGCCGTGCGGTGCTTCAGCAGCAGGCCGTGCGCCCGCTGCTCCTGCTCGATGAGGATGCGCGAGATCTCCTCGTCCATCATCCGGGCGGTCTCGTCGCTGTACTCGCGGCCGCTGGTCATCAGGTCCTCGCCGAGGAAGACCTGCTGCTGGCTGTGCCAGGCCATCGGGCCGACGCGCTCGCTCATGCCCCACTCGCGAACCATGCGACGGGCGATGCCGGTGGCCTGCTCGAGGTCGTTGGCGGCGCCGGAGTTGAGATGACCGAACACGATCTTCTCGGCGACGCGGCCGCCCATGGCCCGACAGATGACGTCCTCGAAGAAGTCCTTCGAGTAGGTGTGACGCTCCTCGGGGAGGCTCCACGTGACGCCGAGCGCCATGCCGCGCGGGAGGATGGTGACCTTGTGCAGCGGATCGGCGTGCGGGAGCACGACGGTGAGGATGGCGTGACCACCCTCGTGGATCGCCGTCGCCCGCTTCTCCTCGCCGGTCAGCACCAGACTCTCGCGGCGGGCGCCCATGACCACGCGGTCGCGGGCGTTCTCGAAGTCGATCCGCTCGACCTGCTGGCTGTTGCGGCGCACCGCGAACAGCGCCGCCTCGTTGACGAGGTTGGCGAGATCGGCGCCGCTCATGCCGGGCGTGGCCTTCGCCATCACCTCGAGATCGACGTCGGGACCCATGCGCTTGTCGCGGCTGTGCACCTTGAGGATCGCATGGCGCTCCTCGGCCTCGGGGAGGGGCACGACGATCTGGCGGTCGAAGCGGCCGGGACGCAACAGCGCCGGATCGAGGATGTCGGGTCGGTTGGTGGCCGCGAGGATGACGATGCCCTCGCTGGTCTCGAAGCCGTCCATCTCGGCGAGCATCTGGTTGAGCGTCTGCTCGCGTTCGTCGTGACCGCCGCCGAGGCCGGCGCCACGCTTGCGGCCGATCGAGTCGATCTCGTCGATGAAGATGATCGCGCGGCCCATCTTGCGGGCCTGCTGGAACAGGTCGCGGACTCGGCTCGCGCCGACACCGACGAACATCTCCATGAAGTCCGAACCCGTGACCGACAGGAAGCCGACGCCGGCCTCACCGGCGACCGCTCGGGCGAAGAGGGTCTTGCCGGTGCCTGGCGGGCCGACGAGGAGCATGCCCTTGGGCACGCGGGCGCCGATCTCGCGGAAGCGCTCGGGCATGCGCAGGAAGTCGACCACCTCGGTGATCTCCTGCTTCACGCCGTCGTAGCCGGCGATGTCGGCGAAGGTGGTGGACGGCTTGTCGGGGTTGAACGTCTTCGCCCGGCTCTTGCCGACCGACATGATGCTGCCCGCCTGGCCCATGGCCCGACGCTGCATCCAGACGAAGAAACCGATGAGCAGCAGGAAGGGCAGCAGCAGGCCGGCCCAGCTCCAGAACCAGCTGGTCTGCGGGGTCTTGAAGTCGAGGTCGACGTCCTGTGCGCGGAGCAACTCCTCGTCGGCCTCGCTCAGGCCGCGCTGGCCGCCTCCGGTGGCGGTGAACGAGTCGCCGTTGTCGAGCTCGCCGGTGATCCGGTTGTTGGTGTTGTTGACGACGACGCTCTTCACGTCGCCTCGCTCGACGAGCTGGATGAACTCGGTGTAGGTGAGCTGGTCGCCCTCCTCGGTGGGCCAGAACCTCGGCAGCACGAACATCGCCACGAGGACGGCGACCATGACCGGCAGCGTCCACCGCGGCCAGCCGGCGCCGAACGACGGCTTGCCGCCGTTGCCTCCGGCGCCACCGCTGCCCCCGCGCTCGGGTGGTTGCTGGCCGGGCTGCTGGCGGCCGCCGGGGCTGCGACCGGGAGGAGGCGGCGGAGGCGGCGGGGGCAGGTTGCTCATGGATGTATGTTACGGGCATCGGTGCGCCA
>JBILUM010000293.1:0-4509 GCA_044370995.1 Ilumatobacteraceae bacterium
GTCCACCGGTTCGGCCGCCGCTGCGGTCCCGGTGCGCGGCACGTTCACCCCCGTCGACCCCGTCCGCATCCTCGACACCCGCGACGGCACCGGTGTCGCCGAGCAGCGGACCGGGCCGCTCGGCGCCCGACAGATCATCGAGATCGACGTCACCGGCGTCGGCGGCGTCCCCGAGTCGGGCGCCGGTGCGGTCGTGCTCAACGTGACCGTCACCGAGGCCCCTGGCGAGGGTTACGTCACCGTCTACCCGTGCGGCGACGGTCGCCCGCTCGCCTCGAACGTCAACTTCCGGCGCGGCGTGAACGTCGCCAACCAGGTGACCGCCAAGGTCGGTCGCGACGGTCGGGTCTGCATGTATGCGTCGTCGCAGACGCAGCTCGTCGCCGACCTGTCCGGCTGGTACGGCGACGACTTCGCCTCGGTGCCGGGCTTCTTCTACGAGCAGTTGACGCCCGCCCGCATCATCGACACCCGCGACGGCACCGGCCTCGGGTCGCGGGCGATCGGCCAGATGGCCCAGGGCGAGACCCTGGCGATCACGATCCCCGGTGCCGGTGGCGTTCCTGCCGATGCCGACGTTCGTGCTGCGACGATGAACGTGACCGTCACCGGTGCCACGCAGCCCGGTTACATCACGGTGTTCCCCTGCGACCAGGACCGTCCCACGGTGTCGAACGTCAATTTCGATCCGTCGAACCCCACGGTCGCCAACCTGGCGACGAGCCGGACCTCGAGCACCGAGCAGGTGTGCTTCTACGCCTCGGCCGCCACCGACCTGGTGGTCGACATCCAGGGCTACTTCTCACCCACCCCGAACGTGGTGTTCACCGGTCTCACCCCGGTGCGGGTGCTCGACACCCGTGACGGCACCGGCATCGTCGGCTCCCGTCCGGCCCGCGCCGGTCGCGGCACCGTCATCGAGCTGCAGGTCACCGGCGAGAACGGTGTTCCGGCCGGCGCCAAGGCGGTCATGCTGAACGTCACGATCACCGAGGCGTCCGGCCGTGGCTTCGTCACCGCCTGGCCGTGCGGACGGATCCGCCCGGTGGCGTCGTTCCTCAACTTCGTGCGTGGTGTCGACCAGGCCAACCTGACGCCGGTCCGCATCGGTGACGGCGGCAAGGTGTGTCTCTACGTGAACGAGGGCACCGAGGTGATCGCCGACCTCAACGGGTTCTACACCCTGCCCGCCTGATCCGGTCCCAGCCGGCCTGATCCGGCGACCGGAGATCGCGATGAGGGATGAGTGCCGCAGGCGCGCTCATCCCTCATCGCCGCGTCGGGACGACGCTCGACGGGAGCCGTGGCGTCTCGTCCGGGTACGGTCGGCGCATGGCCACGATCCTCGCCCATCTCACGATCAAGCCCGGCATGGCAGCTCGCTTCGAGAAGATCGCCGCCGAACTCCACCGGCTCACCCACGAACACGAGTCCGACGTGCGTCGCTACGAGTACTGGCGGGGCGCCGAGGAGAACACCTACTACACGCTGCTCTCGTTCGACACCTTCCTCGACTTCATCGCCCACCAGACCAGCGATCACCACGAGTCGGCGTCGCCGCAGCTCGGTGAGGTGCTCGCCGGGATCAAGCTGGAGTGGGTCGACCCGATCCAGGGATCGTCACCGCTCACGCCGACCGACGCACAGGACGCGCCGGCTGACGCCTCCGAGCTCGTGCGCACCTACGCCCGTCGCTACGCGGCCCAGGTGGCCGACTGGTGGCTGCCGCTGCGCGACTGAGCGAGCGGGCCGTTCAGTCGAGGGCGACCTCGTCGAGCGGCACCCCGCACGCTGCCGCCAGCGCCTCGACCACGAGCGCGTGATCGACCCGCTGGGGCAATCCCGACACGGTCACCGACCCCACGCAGCCCACGCCCTCGACCACGATCGGGAAACTGCCGCCGTGCGACGCGTGGTCGCGATCCGACAGACCCATCATGTCCAGGATCGACTTCCCGTCGCGGATGGCGTGCCGCCCGACCGCGTAGGAGGGCTGGTGCAGCCACTCCACCACGTTCCGCTTCCGGCGGGCCCAGTCGGCGTTCGCCGGCGACGTGCCACGCATCGCGTGGAGGAACACCGTGTCGCCGTTGAGGCGCACCTCGATCGTCACCCCGGCGTCGCGTTCGACGGCCCGGCGGCGCAGGTCGCAGCCGAGGTCCCACGCGGTCTGCTCGTCGAAGGCCCGGAACTTCAATCGCCGTTGCTGTTCGGCGATGCGGGCGATGTCACGCTCGAGATCGTGCTGATCGGTCACGTTCGCCACGGTAGGCGACGGACACAGACCATCCGGGCGTCCCGACCCGTGTCGCCGGCTGGCTCGCCTCTCAGTCGATGCCCGTCAGCAGCGGCTCGACGATGCGCTGCGGCGCACCGGTGAGCGCGCCGAACAGGAACGCCCGGCGGGGCAGCCAGACCGAGCGCTTGTCGCGCGCCACGCCGTCGGCAGCCGCGACGGCGAGCCGAGTGGCCGACACGTTCGGCATCAGCTGCATCCGTCGGAGGCGGGCGAACCCCTTCACTGCAGCGGGATGATCGAGGTTGGCCAGGAGATCGGTGGGGACAGGGCCCACCTCGAGCGTCGTGAGCTTCACGCCCGTGCCCTTCAGGTCTTGGCGCAGCACCCGTGTGCCGTGGCTGAGCCCTGCCTTCGACGCGCAGTACACGGCCATGCCGCCGAAGCCGCCGTTGGCGGCCATCGACGAGATGTTCAGGATGTGCCCGCGCCGCCGATCGCGCATGCCGGGCAGGACGAGCCGGCTCAACTGCAGCGGGACGTTGAGGTTCAGGCGGATGACGTCGTCGATCTCTCGCTCGGTCGTCTCGAGGAAGTTCTTCGTGTACTCCATGCCGGCGTTGTTCACCAGGATGTCGACGGGGCCGCCCATGTCCTCGGCGCGTGCGATCAGCCCGTTGACCTGCGCGGGATCGAACAGGTCGGTCGGCAGCGAGTACCCGGACAGCTCCGCCGCGAGCGCGTCGAGCGGTCCGGCGCTGCGTGCGACGAGGCTCACCCTCGCGCCGCGTGACTCGAACTCGCGCGCGATCGCTTCGCCGATGCCCCGGGAGGCGCCGGTCACCAACACGTGGCGGTCTCTGATCTCCATGGGGCCGTAGTGTCGCGCGTCGTGGAACCATCCCCGGACGACCTGCACGACGACCGGCACGACGACCGGCACGACGACCTGCACGACGGCCCGCTGAACGGTTCGATCCGGTGACCGACAAGGCTGCGCTGTGGCCGAGTCCGTGGCCCGCCGAGGACGGCGGACCGAAACGCCGTCAGGCGCCGCTCGCCACCGGATCAGCGGAGGCATCGGCCGGCCTGGCGTTCGGCGACGGGGCCGTGCTCCATGCCCGGTCACGTCTGGCGATGGTGTCGACGATGGTGGTGCTGCGTGAACCGGGCGAGGTCTACCTGCTGTGCCACACCGGTGGTGACGACGCGGTCTCGTGGGTGGAGCAGATCGATCCCGAGACGTTGGAGACGCGGCGCCGGTCGCCCGACCTGACGGGTGGCGCCACCTGGCCCGGCGGACTGGCCGCGCACGCGGACGGCTCGCTGTACGTGGTGTTCGGTGCCCACGCCCACCGGCTCTCGTCCGATCTCGAGGTGCTGGCGAGCCGCTCCCTGCCCCGACGCCGCCCGTACAACAGCTTCGTGGTCCTGCCCGACGGTTGCCTGGCCATGAAGGACTTCGCAGGTGCGAGGCCGGGCAGCGACGGTGCCGGTCCGTCCGACGGCCTCGAGGGTTCGGAGTTGCTCGTGCTGCGTCCGGGGTCGCTCGAGCTCGCAGCCACGCTGGCGCTCCCCGAGGGGTCCGTGGCGCGACTCAGCGCAGACGGGAACACGATCTACGTGGTGGGCGACACCACGCTGTGGCGGGTGCACTGGGATGGAGCGGACCTCGCGCTCGATGCCGAGTTCGCACCGCGCTACCGCACCCTGCCCGGACAGACCTACGGGTGGGACGCCGTGATCGAGGCGGGCGCTGCGTGGTTCCTCGACGACGGCGCCGGCAGCGAACGCTTCGCCGGTTCCTTCGTGGGGATCGGCGCCAACGACAGCCCGGTGCACCTCGTTCGCGTCGACCTCGACTCCGGCGAGGTGACGTTGACCGAGGTGTGCGGGCTCCCCGGTGGGCTCGTCGCCAACCCACCTGCGGTCGATCCGGAACGGCGGATCGTCGTGGGGTACGACAGCTCCAATGCGGTGGTGACCGCCTGGTCGTTCGACTCGCCGTTCAGGGCATGCACACAGCGGTGGCAACGCCCGCTCGCCCACGCCGCCCATCCGCTGCGGTTCCCGGCCTCGGGGCAACTCGTGTTGAACGACCACGATGCAGGCAGGGGCACCGATCAGGTGGTGGTGCTCGACATCGACACGGGCGACGAGTTGGGACGGGTCGACAGCGGGAGCCCGCTGCAGTCGGTCGTGTTCGGCGCGCCGGGGTGGTCGAACGACCTGTATCTCTGCTCGTTCACCACCCTCACCCGAGTGTGGGCGGC
>JBILUM010000295.1:0-4500 GCA_044370995.1 Ilumatobacteraceae bacterium
CGGCAAGCCGTGCAGACCACCGCTCACCATCGTCTCCTCCACACCCTTCTGCACCGCGGGGATGAGGTTGCGCGGGATCGCGCCACCGACGACCGCGTCGACGAACGCGAATCCTTCGCCGCGGGGCAGGGGTGACACGCGCATCTGGGCGACCGCGTACTGGCCGTGCCCACCGCTCTGCTTCTTCACCTTGCCCTCCACGTCGGCCCTGCCGGCGATGGTCTCGCGGTAGGCCACGCGCACCGGCGCGGTGTCGACCGTGACGCCGAACTTGCGGGCGAGCCGCTCGAGCGCCACAGCGACATGGGTGTCGCCCATCCCGCGCAGCACCGTCTGGTGCGTTTCGTCGCTGCGGTCGACGGCGAGCATCGGATCCTCGGCCTGCAACCGGGCCAGTGCGCTGCCGAGCTTGTCGTCGTCGGCCTGGGTGCGCGGCACGATCGCCACGCCGTACTGCGGCACCGGCGGGTCGACCGTCACCACCCGGACCGGCAGGCCCTTCGGGGCCAGCGTGTCGCCGGTGCGCACCGAGGTGAGCTTGGCGACCGCGGCGATGTCGCCGGCGACGACCTCGGTGGTCGGCACCTGCTCCTTGCCGCGCAGCACGAACAGGCCGTGCAGCCGCTCGTCGGTGCCGGTGCGGCTGTTCACCAGGTGGTCGTCGGCGCGCAGCGTGCCGCTCAGCACCTTGAACACCGACAGCTGACCGACGAACGGATCGGCGATCGTCTTGAACACGTGCAGCAGCGTCGTGCCGGCCGGATCGGCCTCGACCTGCACCACCTCGTCGCCGGCCACCACGGCGGCAGGGCGATCGGCGGGCGACGGGCCGAGCTCGCAGAGGTAGTCGGCCAGGCGATCGAGCCCGACGCCGGTCACGGCGGAACCGAGCAGCACCGGGAACTCCAGTCGTTCGAGCACCTCGTGGCGCAACGTGCGTTCGAGCTCGGCCACCGAGAGCGCCTCGCCCGACAGGTAGCGCTCCAACTGCTCGTCGTCGCCCGTGACGATCTCCTCGACGATCGTTTCGTGCAGGCGGTGCTCCTCGTCGGCGACGTCGGCCGGCAACGGCTCGGTGTGATGCGTCCCCCCGGGCTCGTACTCGAACGCCTCCTCGCTCAACACGTCTGCGATCCCGTGCAACGAGCCCGCCTCGCCCAACGGCAGCTCCAACGGAGCGAACCCCGGCCCGAACGCCGCGGCGAGCTGTTCGAGCACACCGTGGAAGTCGGCGCGCTCCTTGTCCTCTTTGTTGACGAACACCATGCGTGGCACGCCGCGGGCGACGGCGTGCCGCCACAGGAGTTCGGTCGCGACCTCCACCCCGTCGACCGCGCTCACCACGAACACCGCGAGATCGGCGACGTCGAGCGCAGCCTCCACCTCGCCCTCGAAGTCGGCGTACCCGGGCGTGTCGAAGAGGTTCACCCGGTACGAGCACCCGTCCGATGCGGTCCAGTCGAACGGGGCCAGGGCGAGCGACAGCGAGAGCTTGCGTCTGACGCTCTCCGGTTCGGTGTCGAGCGCACTCGTCCCGTCGTCGACGCGGCCGGCCCGGGGCACGGCGCCCGCCCTCGCGAGCAACGCGTCGGCCACCGAGGTCTTGCCGGCGCCGCTGTGACCCAACAGGACGACGTTGCGAACCCTCGTGGTGGCGGTCTGGAGATCGGCCATCTCGGGTACTCCTCTTGCTCCACCGGGCCGTCGGTGACTCACCGTTGAGCCCACCGTTGCCACGGCCGATCCGTTCGACCGCGACACACAGGACCGGTGTGAGCGACCGTACTCGCAGGCTGTGCGACCCGGATACGGACCTACGTCCCGACCTCAGAACCGGTCAGAACCGGTCAGCGGGGTGGTCAGAGCAGACGGCGATCGGCTGCCCATACCGTCAGTTCGTGACGATTCGACAGCTGCAACTTGCGCAGCACCGCCGACACGTGGGTCTCGACGGTCTTCACCGACAGGTGCAGTCGCGAGGCCACCTCGCGGTAGGTGTAGCCGCGGGCGATGAGGCGCATCACCTCCTGCTCGCGCGACGTCAGCAGGTCGAGCTCGGGGTCGGTGGGTGCGGGCAGGTGACCGGAGAACGCATCGAGCACGAACCCGGCGAGCCGTGGCGAGAACACCGCGTCGCCGTCGTGCACGCGGCGGATCGCGTCGACCAGCGCCGCGGCATCGATCGTCTTCGTGACGTAGCCGCGGGCTCCGGCTCGGATCACCGCGACGACGTCCTCGGCGGAGTCGGACACCGACAGGGCGAGGAACACTGCGTCCGGCCACTGAGCGAGCACGCGCTCGATGATCGTGCGACCGCCGCCGTCGGGCAGGTGGACGTCGACGACGGCCACGTCGGGACGCATCGCGACGATGCCGGACACCGCATCGTCCACCGTGCCCGCCTCACCGATCACATCGACCGCCTCGCCGATCTCGGCGCGCACGCCGGCCCGGAACAGGGCGTGGTCGTCGACCAGGTACACGCGCATCAGACGTTGCCTCCCCCGACGACGGGCGGTGCCCATGGTTTCGCGACGGTGTCGCGAGGCATCTCGCGCACCGGTGCCGACAGTTGCACCTCGGTGCCCTCGCCGGGCGACGAGTCGATACGCGCCGATCCCCCGACACGCTCGACACGCGCCTCGATGCTCTGCGCGATGCCGCGGCGATCGGGCGCCGCGGTCGAACGGTCGAACCCTCGACCCCGGTCGCGCACGAACACCTCGGCCACGCCGCCCGTCATGCTGCCTGCCACGCCCGAACCGGCGCGCACCTCGGCGTAGACGGACACCTCGTCGACGCCACTGTGCTTGGCGGCGTTCACGCACGCCTCGCGGGTCGCCTGGGTGAGCGCGTCGACCGCGTCGTCCATCGGCGCGTCGCCGACGATCACCATCTCGATGCGCACGTCGTACGCAGCCTCCACCTCCGACGCCGCCCGGCGCAGTGCCGCCGCGAGCGAATCGACCATCGCTCCCCGTGCGTCACGCGGGCCGTACAGCCACTCGCGCAGCTCGCGCTCCTGCTGGCGCGCGAGCGTGACGGTGCGGCGCGGATCGTCGGCCGTGCGCTGGATGAGCGCGAGCGTCTGCAGCACCGAGTCGTGCAGATGGGCAGCCATCGCCTCACGCTCCTGCGACCGGATGCGCTCGCGCCGTTCAGCTGCCGCCTCCTGCGCGAGCCGCGTGAGCCAAGGGCCGACCAGCGTCGCGACGCCGATCACCGTGAGCGCTGTCGCGAAGGCGCCAACGCGCACGCTGCTCGACGCGTTCTCGCGCACGCCGACGAGCACCAGGCCGAACGCCACGAGCAACGCCCCGGCGATGAGCCGGAACCTCGCCCCTCGGCCCGTGGTGAGCTCGCTCGCGGGCGAGCCGGCGAAGGCCTGCCAG
The DNA here is from genome assembly GCA_044370995.1 of Ilumatobacteraceae bacterium. GTDB lineage: Bacteria > Actinomycetota > Acidimicrobiia > Acidimicrobiales > Ilumatobacteraceae > VFMC01. The sequence continues at coordinate 3,393 of JBILUM010000295.1, forward strand.
GGTCGCTCGCCCACCTCGGGACGCACGACGCCGATCACCACGAGGCCGGCCGCCACCACGGCGAGCGGCACCATCACCGCGTCGCCGAGCCAGAGCCCGGTCGAACGCACGATCAACAGCAGGCCGGCGACCACGAACGCGACCGACAGGTTGCGTTGCGGATCGAACGGGACGGCCGCCACCGGCGGTGCCGAGGCGGGTCTGGCAAGCACGCTGCCCGTGGCGTACAGCACGAGCCCGAGTCCCCCCGCGAAGGTGAGGACCACCAGCGCGACGCGCACGAGGGTGGCGTCGACACCGTGTGCATCGGCGAACCCGCCGGCCACACCGGCGAGCACCCGGTCGTGGTCGCGCCGCGCGAACGTGAGCGGCGTGTCGGTGCGGTGCACCTGCGACGGAGGACGGCTGGCCACCCCGTGATCTTCGCACGAGACGGCCCGAACTCCATCGGGACCCTCCCTGGCGCGACCCCGAGGACACCCTGAGACCCCCGGGAGTCCCCCGGTCGTCCCCCGGTCGGTTCCGGGGGTCCGATCAGGGTCGGTCCAGGGTGCTCCCCGATGCGCCCACGACGCCGATGGCTGATGCTGGTGCCATGATCGAACAGACAGACGAACGGACTGCACTCATGAACGACGAACACGTCGTCCCCGGCGCCACCGGGGCGACGCCGGGATCCGGCCCGACCGGTGCGCCGGGCACCCCTGGTCCGCGAACCCCCTGGTACCGGCTGCCCGTGTTCAGGGATACTTCCGATGACATGGTCGGCGGCGTGGTCGCCGGGCTCTGCCGCACCTACGGCTTCGACCGCCGCACCACCCGCATCGCGCTCGTGCTCGCCTCGTTCGTGCTGCCGGTGCTGGTGCTGGTGTACGTGATCGCCTGGATCCTGTTGCCCGACTCCCCGGCCGAGGCCCAGCCGCTGGCCGATGTGCTCGGCGATCGTCGGCGGTTCCCGCTGTACGTCGCCCTCGGCCTCGTCGTGGTGGCCGGCGGCCTCGGCTCGATCGGCTCGTGGTTCGTGTTCGGCGACTTCCCGTGGGGCGTCGGTCTCGTCGCCCTCGGCGTGCTGCTGTGGATGACGCCGACCCTGCGCCCCGGCCGGCGT
>JBILUM010000297.1:0-4484 GCA_044370995.1 Ilumatobacteraceae bacterium
GTGCCGATGGGCTCGTGGAGGGTGACGAGCGACTCACGCTCACGGTCGTTGCCGACCCCGACGACGACCCTGCCGACCCCAGCTATCTCGTGGGCAACCCTGCTGCTGCGACCGTGGTGATCGAGTCCGACGATCTCCCCGAGCTCACGATTCGTGGCGGCAGCGAGATCGCAGAGGGCGATGCGGCGACGTTCACGATCGTGGCCGACGCGCCGGTCACCGCCGACACGTCGATCAACTACCAGTTCGGCGGAACGGCACAGGCCGGCGACGACTACCAGACGTTGACGGGCACCGTGATCCTGGCTGCCGGGCAGTCCCAGGTGAGCGTCGAGATCGTCACCATCGATGACGATGTGGTGTTCCTCCCGAGCGACATGGTCGTGGCCGACTGGCCGGCGCGTGTCGGCACCGTCGAAGTGGATGAGGGTGAGTTCGTGTTGCAGGGCGCACCGGTGCTGACCTTGACCGAACCCGCGTTCACGATCACGCTGCAGGTCGGCCCAGGCGACCGGGCCGAACTCGAGGTCGGTCAGATCGTCACGGTCTCGCTCGATGCGGCCGACCAGGAGCTCCCCGGCGTCATCGCCACGCTCGAGGACACCGCGACCGTCGACGAACAAGGTGGCGAGAGCTACGAGGGAACGGTGGTGGTCGAGGGTGACTTCTCGGCGGTCGACGGGGCGAGCGCGGTCATCGACGTCACACTCGCCGAACGCCTCGGCGTGCTGGCTGTCCCGGTTGCTGCGGTGCTCCGCTCCGCCGGCGGCGACGTGGTGAGAGTCGTCAACGACGAAGGGACGATCTCGCGGCTGCCGGTCACGATCGGCCTCGTCGACGGAGAGTGGGTCGAGATCACGAGCGGCTTGGTCGGCGACGAGCTCGTCGTCGTCGACGTCGACGCTGCGGCCGACCCGGGTGCCGCGAGCGATGCGGGCGACGACGAGGGTGGCGACGGTGGCTGACGTCCAGGCCGGATCTCAGCTCGACGACGCCACACCACCGGTCGGCATCCGGCTCGAACCATTGCTCGAGCTGACCGGGGTGTCGCGGCGCTACGGCAGCGGCGACACGCTCGTCACCGCGCTCGACGACGTCTCGCTCGCGATCATGCCGGGCGACTTCGTGTCGATCATGGGTCCATCCGGTTCGGGGAAGTCGACCATGCTCGGACTGCTCGGGTGCCTCGACGTCCCGACGGACGGAGCGATCCGCGTCGGGGGCCACCTGGTCACGTCGATGGACGATGCGGAACGGAGCCGCGTGCGGGGCAGGGAGATCGGCTTCGTGTTCCAGCAGTTCCACCTGATCCCGCACCTCGACGCACTCGGCAACGTCGAGACCGCGCTGCTGTATCGAGGCCTGGCGCCGAAGGAGCGTCGCGCACGGGCCCTCGCCTCGCTCGAACGCGTTGGGCTCGGACACCGCCACGACCACCGTCCGGTCCAGCTGAGCGGCGGCGAGCAGCAACGGGTCGCGCTCGCCCGGGCGCTCGTCACCGAACCGAAGATCGTCCTGGGTGACGAGCCGACCGGTGCCCTCGACTCCAAGAACGCAGAGCTGGTCATGGGCCTGTTCACGTCGCTGCAGTCGCCCGAGCGGGCCATCGTGCTCGTCACACACGACCCGAACGTCGGCGACATGGCCGAACGACGGGTGCGCATGCGCGACGGGCGCATCGTGTCGGACGAGCGGTCGTGAGCAGCACCGGCGATCTCGTCGGCGTCGCCTTCTCCGGCCTGGTCGCGCGCAAGATGCGCACCGCGCTCCTCCTGCTCGGACCGACCATCGGCGTGGCGGCGATCATCGCGGCCGTCGGCCTCACCGACTCCGCGAAGGGCGACCTGAAGCGCAAGGTGGCGGAGCTGGGCACCAACCTGATCGAGGCCTCAGCTGCGTCGAGTTTCGGCACCTCGGATCCCACGTTGCCTGCCGATGCCGTCGATCGAGCTCGCACCGTGGTGGACGTCGAGTCCGTGTCGGCGGTCGTCGAACTGACCGACATCGTCGTCACCCCCTACGAGGAGGTGCGGGAATTCTTCGAGACCGTGCCCGTCCCGGTCCTCGCCGCGGACGAATCGCTCCCCGCCGTCCTCGAGGTTCCCCTCGTGAGCGGGCGATGGATCGACGAGTTCGACGAGATCTCGGGCGCACGCAGCGCCGTCATCGGCATCGGGCTCGCTCGCGAGTTCGACGTCCTGCCCGGCGAGGTGCGTTCGATCCTGCTCGACGATGTCGAGTACGCGGTCGTCGGGGTGCTCGACCGGGTCGAACTCGAGCCGGCTTTCGACAACGCAGTGTTCATCCCGTTCAGTGCCGCGGACGACGACTTCGTCGAGGACGACATTCTCCCGAACAAGCTGTACGTGCGAGCACGCGACGGCACGGAGGACCGAACGGCAGAGGCGCTCAAGGTTGCGGTCAATCTCGGAGGCCCCGACGAGATCGGTACGGAGCTGAAGTCCGAGGCGCTCGAACTGGCGTCGCAGAGCGACCGCCAGCTGCAGCTCATCGTGGTCGCCATGGGCCTGCTCGCGATCATCGTCGGAGGTATCGGCATCGCGAACGTGATGTCGATCTCGGTGATCCAACGATCGGCGGAGATCGGTATCCGTCGCGCCCTCGGGCACACGCGAGGAACGATCGCCGCGCAGTTCCTGCTCGAGGCGGTCGTGGTCGGTGTGTTGGGCGGCATCCTCGGCGTCGCCGTCGGGGTCGCCGCGATCGGTGTCGGGGTCCTGGTCGCCGGGTGGGTCTTCACGCTCCAACCGATCCTCGTGCCGGCAGGGATCGCGATCGCCGTGGTGATCAGTGTGGTCGCCGGTCTCTCCCCTGCGGTCCGTGCGGCTCGACTCGAACCGCTCGAGACGCTGCGCCTCGGCTGACCACCGGCGACGCGTTCGGCGCGCCGACGGACCGCCGTCAGGACAGGTGGAACAGGGCTCTGGCGTTGTCGCCGATGAAGGCGCGGCGCTGGTGCTCGGGGAAGAGGGACACGAGCTCGTTGAGGTCGCCGATGTACTCGGGCGTGTGGTCGGCGTGCGGGAAGTCCGACGCCCACAGGAAGCGTTCGACGCCGTAGCGCTCGGCGAGAGCGGGGATCATCCGCTCGTCGGGGTCGGCGCTGATCCAGATCCGCTCGCGGAAGTAGTCGCTCGGCTTGTGCTGCAACGGCACCCGGTTGCCGATGAAGGTGTGGCCGTACACGGCGTCGATGCGGTCGAGCCAGTAGCCGATCCATCCGGCGCCCGACTCGAGCACGAGCACCTTCAGCCGCGGGAACGCATCGAACACGCCGTAGTCGAACAGCGTGGTGAACTGGTGGCGCACGCCGTCGGACGCGGTGACCGACGCGAGCAGGCGCAGCTGCTTCACGTGCTCCCAGTCGCCCATGCGCGTGCCCTTGGTCCACTGCGGTTCGAACGTGGGGTGGATCGCGAGCGGCACGCCGAGGTCCTGCGCGGCGGCGAACAGCGGGTTGTTGTCGGGGTGGCCGAGCGGTGTGCCGCTGTGGGTGAACGGGGCCACGTAGCCGCCGATCGCCCCGTCGCCCACGGCCCGTTCGAGCTCCTTCGCCGCGGCCAGCGGATCGGAGAGCGACAGGTGCGCCGTGGCGTGCAGCCGCGGCTCGTCGGCGCAGAACTCGCAGATCCATCGGTTGTAGGCCTTCGTGTACGCCTGGGCGAGCGCCGGGTCCTCGACCTCGGCCTCCCACAGCAGTCCGACGGTCGTGTAGAGGATGGCCTGATCGATGTGTTCGGCGTCGAGGACGCGCACGCGCTCGTGGGGATCCATCGATCCGTACGGCGCTTCGCGCAGGTACGTGCGCTCGGGGTTCTTCTGCATGTCGGCCAGATCGGGCGCACCCATCGCCCCGAGCGTGGCGGGGAACCCGGCCCGGCTCATGCGCGAGCGGCGACCGTCGATCTCCAGCTCCTCCAACCCGTGTTCGTCGATGCGGAAGCGGAGCGCTCGATCACGGAACTCCGGATCGATGTACTCCTCCCACAGCGTCGGTGGCTCGAGGATGTGGCCATCGGCATCGACCGCACCGTCCTCTACGAGCGCGTGCGTGTCGTGGATGGGCTTCTGGGCAGCGATGGTGAGCGCCATGACGTCGACCCCCCGGTTCGTCGTGTGCCCGCGACCGTAGGACCCGACCCGACCATGCTGCGTACCGGAGCCGCCAGATGCTCCGGCGCTCCCACGTTCGGGCGGCAGATCCCGACGACGGGCGGTTAGGTTCCGTCGGCGTGAGCGACGCTGCCAGTGACCCGACGAACTCCGAGCCCGACACCCCGTCCGCCACCGGCGTGGCCGAACCGTCCGAGGTGGCGACGGCACCCGAGGCGGGGCCCCGCCAGTTCCGCCAGCACCGGTTCGTCCCGCCGCCGGGAGCGTGCGAGATCCTCGTGGTCCGCCACGGCGAGTCGGAGCCGATGGTGGAGGGCCGACCGCTGCCCCTGAAGGACGGCCACGGCGAT
>JBILUM010000298.1:0-4479 GCA_044370995.1 Ilumatobacteraceae bacterium
ACAGGCCGGCGACGGTGCCCTGGCCGAGCGACAGCAATCGGCCGAGCAGGTGGGCGAGACCTGCAGCCGCGACGAGGCACAGCGCCACGACCCCCAACGAACGCGCCTGCGAACGCAACGAGGAGAAGAACTGCGGTCCGCTCGACAGGCCGATGCCGTAGGTGAACAGCGCCAGGCCGACGCTGCCGACGACCTCGGGGATGGCGAGGCGTTCGTCGACAGCCGAGAGCGCGAGACCGGCGAACAGCGCACCGGCCGGCCCGAGCGACACACCCTTCACCCGCACGGCCCCCAGCGCGGCGCCGCATGCGAGCACGGTGAAGATCAGGGCGACGGGATGTTCGACGAGCAGATCGATCATGCATCCCGCTGATCGATCGCCTTCACGAGGGCGAGCCTACGACGCTCGGCGAGCGGTCCTGCTGAGCCCTTGGTCCCGTTCGTGATCACCTCATCGCCGCCCCGTGGCCATGTCGTGATCGCCGCTCGGTCGCCGGGGTAGGTGCCGGTACGACGGTTCTCCTACGCTCGCATCGTGAGCGACGAGAAGCGGACCGATTCGGGCATCGAGGTGAAGGCGTTGTACGACGCCTCCGATCTGGCGGGATGGGACCCGGCTGTGCAGCTCGGTGCGCCGGGCCAGCCTCCGTACACCCGCGGCGTCTACCCGACGATGTACCGCGGCAAGCTCTGGACGATGCGCCAGTACGCCGGCTTCGGCACGGCGGCCAGCACGAACGAGCGCTTCAAGTTCCTGCTCGAGGCCGGCCAGACCGGTCTCAGCTGCGCCTTCGACCTCCCGACGCAGATGGGCTACGACAGCGACCACCCCCGCGCCGAGGGCGAGGTCGGCAAGGTGGGCGTGGCGATCGACTCGATGGCCGACATGCGCACCCTGCTCGGCGGTCTGCCGCTCGACAAGGTGTCGACGTCGATGACGATCAACTCGACCGCGGCCGTCCTGCTGCTGATGTACGAACTGGTCGCCGAGGAGCAGGGCGTGCCCAGTACGGCCATCAGCGGCACGATCCAGAACGATCTGCTCAAGGAGTACATCGCCCGCGGCACCTACGTGTACCCGCCGAAGCCGTCGATGCGGATCATCACGAACATCTTCGAGTACTGCGCGCAGCACGTCCCGAAGTGGAACACGATCAGCATCTCGGGCTACCACATCCGTGAAGCCGGCTCCACGGCGGTGCAGGAGATCGCGTTCACCATCGCGAACGGCATCGCCTACGTCGACGCCGCGATCGCGGCGGGCCTCGACGTCGACGCGTTCGCTCCCCGCCTCAGCTTCTTCTGGAACGCGCACAACAACTTCTTCGAGGAAGTGGCGAAGTTCCGGGCATCGCGGCGCATCTGGTACAAGCTCATGACCGAGCGCTACGGGGCGAAGAAGGAGAGCAGCAAGCTGCTCCGCTTCCACACCCAGGTGGGCGGATCCACCCTCACCGCCCAGCAGCCGGAGAACAACATCGTGCGCGTCGCGGTCCAGTCGATGGCCGCGGTGATGGGCGGCACGCAGAGCCTGCACACCAACGGCTACGACGAGGCGCTCAGCCTGCCCACCGAGCGGGCGGCACGCATCGCGCTGCGTACCCAGCAGATCATCGGCTACGAGAGCGGCATCGCCGACACGCCCGATCCGCTGGCCGGCAGCTACTTCGTCGAGACGCTCACCGACGAGATCGAGCGGCTGGCAATGGAGTACATCGCCCGCATCGACGAGATGGGTGGCGCGGTCGAGGGCATCCTCGCCGGTTTCCAGCAGGACGAGATCGAACAGGCCGCGTACGAGTACGCCACGTCGATCGACGACGACGAGCGAGTCATCGTCGGCGTCAACAAGTTCACGGTCGACAACGAGCCCGAGCCCGACGTCTTCCCGATCGACCCGACCCTCGAGAAGGGCCAGCGCGAGTCGCTCGCCGCGTACAAGGCCAACCGCGACCACGAACTCGTGAAGGCCCGGCTGAACGACGTCGCCGACGCCGCCCGCGGCACGCAGAACCTGCTGTACCCCATGAAGGAGGCGTTGCGAGCCGACGCCACTCTCGGCGAGGTGAGCGACGCCCTGCGCGACGTGTTCGGGGTGTACCAGCCGGGTCGGTGACGCCTCGCGCCCATGCGGCACCCGTCTGACAGACTCGCCGCATGGGTCTGCCGGACAGCTTTCTGATCGTCGGCGACGACGGTGCCACGCGCTGTTGGTGGTGCGGCACCGATCCGCTCTACGTGCGCTATCACGACGACGAGTGGGGACGTCGGGTCACCGACGACACCCGCTTGTTCGAGAAGCTGTGCCTCGAGGGGTTCCAGTCAGGGCTGTCGTGGCTCACGATCCTGCGCAAGCGCGAGAACTTCCGCGCCGCGTTCGACGACTTCGACGTCGACAAGATCGCTGGGTACACCGATGCCGACGTGGCCCGGCTGCTCGGCGACGCCGGCATCGTGCGACACCGCGGCAAGATCGAGAGCACCATCAACAACGCTCGCCGCGCGATCGAACTGCACGAGGCCGAGGGCAGCATCGCCCGCTACGTCGAGCAGTACGCGGTCGACACCCCGGTGCGAACCGACGGTCCGATGCCGATCCCGTCCACCAGCCCGCAGTCGATCGCGATGTCGAAGGACCTCAAGCGCCGGGGTTGGAGCTTCGTCGGCCCCACCACCATGTACGCGTTCATGCAGGCGATGGGCCTGGTGAACGACCACCTCGATGGCTGCTGGGTGCAGGACGAGTGTGGCCCCCGTCGCTGATGCGCGTGACCGCCCGGGTCAGGCGAGGCCGAGGCGCTCGAGCGCCTCGGCGGTGAGCCGCTTGTAGTCGAGCTTGCCGTTCGCCGCCCGGCCGACGGTGTCGATCGGCAGCACGCGCTTGGGTGCCTTGTAGTGCGCGATCTGTTCCTTCACGTGGGCGATGAGCGCGGCTTCGTCGACGGTGTCGCCGGCGTGCGCTTCCACGAGCGCGGTGATGGCCTGGCCGAAGCGCTCGTCGGGCACGCCCACCACCGCTGCGTCGGCGACCGAGGGATGCCGCTTCAGCACCTCTTCGACCTCCTCGGGGAAGACCTTCTCGCCGCCGGTGTTGATGCACTGGCTGCCGCGGCCGTACAGCTGCAGCGTGCCGTCTGCTTCGACCTCGGCCCAGTCGCCGGGGATGCTCCAGCGCACCCCGTCGACCATGACGAACGTGGCCGCCGACTTGGCCTCGTCCTTGTAGTAGCCGATCGGGGTGCGCCCGCGGAGTGCCACACGGCCGCGTTCGCCACTGCCGGGCTGCACCTCGCGGCCGTCCTCGGTGAGGACCTTGGTGTTGGGGCCGAGCGAGAACGTGGCCGTCTTCGCCGGTGCCGCCGCGGTCTCGGCGGTGGTGGTGTTGCTGGCCATACCGATCGCCTCGCTGCTGCCCAGGCTGTCGATCATGATCAGCCGCTGGTTGTGGCGCAGCAGGCCGGCCTTGGTCTCGGCGGCCCACATCACGCCACTCGAGACGATCACACGCAGCGACGAGATGTCCCAGCGGGTGGGCTCGGCGTCGAGGGCGCGCAGGATCGGCTTCGCGAAGGCGTCGCCGACGATCGAGATCGAGTTCACCTGGTGTTGCTGGATGGTGTCGAGCAGTTCGATCGGATCGAAGTGGCGGCCGACCATGGTGACGACCGAGCCCGCCAGTGCCAGGTTCCACATGGCGTTGAATGCGCCGGTGCCGTGCATCAGCGGCGCAGCGGGCAGGTTGCGCGGGCCGGGCTTCGACATCCGGGCGTCGAAGGTGTCCCATCCCGGGACCGCGGGCAACGGGTGCTTCGACGGGGCGTCGAGGCTGCCGATCATGTCGTCCTGGCGCCACATGACACCCTTGGGCATGCCCGTGGTACCGCCGGTGTAGAGGATGTACAGGTCGTCGCACGAACGGCCCCACGGGGGGATCACCCGGCCGGTGCCGGCCGCGATCGCCGACGTCGCCGCGGTCTCGTAGTCGATCGCCCAGTCGGGGCACGGTTCGCCGCCGTCGTCGACCCAGATCCAGGTGCGCACGCCGGGCACCCGCTCGCGCAGGTGGGCACAGCGCTCGGTGAACGAGCCGTGGAAGACGACAGCCACGGCATCGGCGTTGTCCCACAGGTAGACGAGTTCGTCGTCGCTGTAGCGGTAGTTGGTGTTCACCGGCACGAGCGCCGCCTTGAACAGTCCGAACATGCTCTCCAGGTACTCGGGACAGTTGTACAGGTAGTGGGCCACCTTGTCCTGGTGAGCCACGCCGGCGGCGAGCAGTGTGGCCGCCACCCCGTCGGCGCGGCGATCGAACTCGGCCCACGTGCTTCGCCGTTCGCCACACACCTGGGCGACCGCGTCGGGGAACCGATCGGCGTTGCGTTCCCAGATCTCGGCCACGTTCCACCCAGATGAGGTGCCCATCGGCCCATCCGGTGAGCGGTGCGCGCGAACGTCAGGACGCTCCGCGCGATCATCTTG
>JBILUM010000299.1:0-4473 GCA_044370995.1 Ilumatobacteraceae bacterium
AGGTGGCACGCTCGGGCAGGGTGCCGGCGTTCGGGATGGTGGCCCACACCGATGCGCCCCCGGTCGAGGGGTCGATCGTGTAGATCGCGCCGGGGCCGCCGGGACCGAAGCCGGCGTACACCTTGGTGTACGCGGCGAGGTAGAGGGTCTTCGTGGCCCGCTGGTACTCGAGGCCGAAGACGCTGCCGATCTCGTTGTTCGTGGCGAGGACGATCGGCGTCTCCGATGGCGTCGGTCCACCCCACAGCGATCCGCTGGCCCCGTACGAGAACGCCTTGATCGTGCCGAAGTCGGCGGTGGACCCGGCGACCGGATCGCCGAAGGTCGTGCAACTGGTGACGAGCGTCGGGTTGTCCTGGCAGAACTCCTCGGGGCGGTTCACGCCGACGAGCACCTGGGTGCCGGCGGCGGCGAACTGCACGAGCCCGCCGTTGTCGGCGCCGAGCGGTCCTGGCGCGAAGCCGGTCGGGAGTGCCGTCACCTCGATGCGACACGGCGAGCCGGGCAGGTTGGTGAGGTCGTAGCGGCCATCGCCGGCGTCGACCGCAGTGACCGGCGACGCGTCGATCTCGCCGTCGCCGGTGCCCGTGGTGGCGTCGCTGCCGTTGTCGGTGAGGCAGGTGGCGGTCACCGTCGCGCCGGGGACCCCGGTGTCGAGCGCAGGGTTGTTGGCGTCGGCGGCGAGGTTGCGCACGCCGTTCGCGTTGTGGTCCTGGAACAGGCGAACGGTGATGGTGCCGCCGGTCGCGACGGGCGCCGCTTCGGTGGATCGCAACGGTGGTGCGGTCGCGCCCGCGACACCGAGCAGCACGATCGCGGCCGAGAGCCGCACGCCGATGCGTCGTGGCGGCACGACCACGTGCGGCAGCGCAGGGTGGGCGCGCCGCTCCGCTCGGGTGGGCGGCTTGGCGGCGATGCGACCGAGGGAGTGGATGACCTCGCAGTACTCGTAGAGCGCGTCGCTCGACGCGTAGTCCATCGACACGAACTCGACACCGCTGACGAGACCCTGGGGGGTGCTGCGGACGCTGCGCACCACGCCGGTCGCGACGATCGAGGTGCGATCGCGCACGCTCGGCACGTCGAAGCGGACCTGCACCTCCTCACCGACCTCGAACGTGTCGTCGGTGATGGCACCGGCGCCATAGGGCGTGAGGTCGACGATGGTCGCGCCCGATCCGCCGACGGCGCCGGCGAACTCGGTGGCGATGCGCGGCGAACGACGCAGCTGTCGGGTGCCGTTGAGGCATCGCATCACGTCGAGCATGACGGCGATCGACCACAGCGTCACCGCCATCAGGGCGGCTCGCTCGGCCGTCGGCATCGGCGGCAGCCAGCCGGTGAAGCGATCGCTGATCGCGACCATCGGTACCACGACGGCGAGGCCGGCGAGGGTGAGGGTGATCGGCCGGTTCGAGGTGAACTCGCGGAAGGCACCGCGGCGCGGCTGCATCCGCCCGGCGCCGATGACGGGGTCGCCGGCTCCGAACAGCGCCGACATCGACGAGCCCATCGTGGTGAACGACCAGCGGGCGCGATCGCCCCAGTCGAGACGACCGAGCGAGGCGCTGCGCAGCGCGACCGCCTGGAGCACGATCCACGGGAGCCACAGCCCGGCGAGGCCGAGCAGGGAGGTGCGCAACGGCAGCTCGCCCGCGAGGAGCGCGGCGAGGAGCGCGACGACGAACAGCGCGCGACGCATGCCCGAGAGCGGGCGCACGCAGGTGGCGAGCAGGGCGATGCGGTCGCGGAACGCGAGGCCCCGACCGAGGAGCGGGCCGTCGGTCGAGCGCAGCATGCGCAGCGCTGCCGAGGTGTCGCGGCGGCGTTCGAGCGACACAGCCGCTGCGGTGTTCGCGGCGTACACCGAGACGAGCACCGGATCGGCCGGCGCGACGACCTCGAGGCCGGCCTTGCGGAGCCGCATCGACAGCCGCATCTCGACGGTGCGGCGCGGCCCCTTGGGGACACCGACGTGTTCGACCGCCCAGCGGCGCAGCAGCACGCCCGAGCCCTGGAGCACCGCGGCGCGTCCGGCGGCCGGGTAGAGGGCTTCGCGCTCGAAGCGCAGCAGGTGACGGCCGCGCGAATCGTGTTCGGCGGAGTCGGTCGACCAGCTGTCGACCGCGCCGCGGACGCCGGCGATGTGGCCGTCGTAGGCGTGGCGCACGAGGACGTCGGCCATGTTCGGCATGGGCACGTCGCCGGCGTCGAGGATCACCAGGAACGGTGTCGTGCCGACGCGCAGCGCCATCTGCAGTCCGGTCGCGTCCTCCTCGGGATCGACGTGGTACAGGTCGATGCCGTGTTCGGCGGCGAGTTGGCGGACGTCCTCGCGTTCGGCGAACGTCAGGATGGTGGTGGAGGCGATGTTGTCGCCGTGGCGGAGCCCGGCGAGGGAGGCGGCGATGCGGCCGAGCGGCTCGGCCTCCACGCGCAGGATGACGTCGGCCTTCGAGGTCGCGTGGGCCTGTCCGTCGGTGTGCACGGGCTGTCGCGCGAGCGCGACGAGCAGGACGATCACGCCCAGGACGCCGAGGGCCTCGATCACGAGCACCGGCCAGCCGAGCCAGGCGGGCACGCCCTGGAGGGTCGCGAGGGCGCGCCAGCCCACGTAGGCCACGCCGGCCACTGCGGCCGCGAAGCTCGACCAGCGCCGGTCCGTCACCGGCTCCTTGGGCGACTTGGCCGGCTTGGGCGACTTGGCCGACTTGGCCGACTTGGCCGACTTGGGCGACTTGGGCGACTTGGCCGGCTTGGCCGGCTTCGCTGCCGTGGGGCGCGTCGAAGGCTGGTCCGGTTCCTCGCTCGGCGAGACGGCCTCAGCATCGTTCACGTCAGGTTCCACCCGTGTCGCTCCGTTGCTGCCCTGGCGCAGCTCGATCCGGCGCGAAACACCCCTGGATATCGTCAAGTTGGACGCGGAAGGTGAGCAGATTCTTGAGTTCGGTCGCGAAACACCTGCTCACGGCACTCACCGTGAGCGTCGTATCCGTGGGAGCAGCCGGTACCTCCGGACGGCATCTCCGGACGTGATCGACGACCGCGACGTGCCCGCGCCCGGTGCGCAGCCGACGATGCCCGATGCGGCGTCGGCACCGTGGGCGCGGGCGGCGGCCGCGAGTTGGTCGCGTTCACCTTCGCCACCGCCCTCGCCACCTGACCGGGCGGGTACGGTCGGTTGCCGTGTCCTTCCACCCGAGCGCCCCGGGCGCGCCCGAGCCGTCCGCGGATGAGGGCGGCGACGATGCCGGCCGACCGGCGATGACCACGGGCGTCAGGTTGGTCCGGCTGTTCGCCTCGTGGGCGGCGGTGGGCATCGGTATCCCGATGATCCTGCGCGCCGAGCTCGGTGCGTCACCGTTCGACGTGTTGAACACCGGGCTCAGCGAGGTGACCGGGTGGTCGTTCGGCATCTGCTTCGTCGTCAACTCGATCGTGTTCTTCGGCGCCGGTCGGGCGATGGGTGCACGGCTCGGCTGGGCGTGCATCGCCGGCACGCTGGTGATCGGCCCGCTCGTCAACCTCGTGCTCGAGCTGATCCCCGAGCACGAGGCGCTGGCGGCACGCATCCCGCTGTTCGTCGGCGGGCTGCTCGTGATCGCGGTCGCGATCTGTCTCGTGATCCCCACCGAGCTCGGTCCGGGGCCGACCGAGGTGTTCATGCTCGGCCTGGTCGCTCGCGGCATGGAGGTCGTGCCCGCCCGTTGGATCAGCGACGGCCTGCCCCTGGTGATCGGCGCGGTGATGGGCGGCGCGTTCGGCGTGGGCACCGTCGCGTGGGTGCTGGTGATGGCGCCGATGGTGAAGTACGGCCTTCGCCGCATGCACTACGTGCCACCGCGCCTCGTGGTCGTCGACATCTGAGCGACGGTCGGACGGCGCGGCTCAGGTCGCGGCGGCAGCCTTCTTGATCGCGATGCGGCGCAGTGGGGGCAACGTCGGCGGCGGCTGCTTGCGTGGCGGCAGCCCGGCCAACAGCTGTGTGGTCGCCTCGGTGATCGACACGACGGCACGCTCGAACGCGTCGGCGGTGGCGGCCGAGGTGCTCTGCACCCCGCTCACCTTGCGGACGTACTGACGGGCAGCGGCCTCGATCTCCTCCGGTGTCGCCCCCGGATCGAGCCCGCGCAGCGTGGTGATGTTGCGGCACATGCGATCAGGCCGGGACGACGTCGACGAAGGTGTCGTTGAAGCAGGCGCCGTTCACGAGCGGATCACCGGTGGCGGGCGTGAGCGCGTTGACGCCCCATCCGTCGCCGTGGTGGCGGAGCCACACGCCCTTGCTCATCACGGCGACACCGGGTCGCGTGTCGTCGTGCACGTCGAGCGGCACCACGATCGAGCCGAGGTCGTTGAACACCCGCACCTGCTGACCGGCGACGAGCCCGCGAGCCGCCGCGTCGTCGGGGTGCAGCAGCACCGCCGGCGACGGGCTCTGGAACTCGCCGAACATCGAGTTGACGAGCTTCG
>JBILUM010000638.1:0-4470 GCA_044370995.1 Ilumatobacteraceae bacterium
TCATGGGGAGGGAGATGAGGCTGAGGTTCGCGGGTCCGGCAGGACCACGACGTCCGACCTAGGCGGGGGCACCGGGAAACAATTCAGGTCGCCGGCCGAAGGCGGCTGCATGAAACGCCGCGTCCCGTCCATAGCTTGGGGCAAAGCGCATGAAGCCTGTCCCGTCCACCCCCGAGCCCGACGCCGTCTGGCTGAACTTCCTTGTGATCGCCGGCCTGGGCCTGGCGCTGGTGTTCTTCCAACTCCTGCGGGCCACGCCGGTGCCGCCGCCGGTCGAGGCGCCACGCCGGCGCCGCCGTTGAGGGCCGGCATGAACCGCCGCCCGGGCTGAGGCCGGTCGAGTTTTCGGCTGCGTTGCGTCACGTCGTTTCGTCATCCTGTGCGCATGCTCTTCGGAGTCATCCTGCTGGTCAGCGTCATGACCTTTGCCCTTTGCGGCTGGGACAAGGCGAGTGCGATCGCCCGCCGTTCGCGGGTGCCGGAGCGGGTGCTGCTCGGGCTGGCGTTGCTGGGCGGGAGTCCCGGGCTGCTGGTGGGCATGGCCGTGTTCCGGCACAAGACCCGGTCGCCGGGGTTCCTGATCAGCCTGGCGGCGATCAGCCTGCTGCAATTGCTGTGGCTGACCTGGTGAGGGAGGGCGTTCCAGCGGGATTACTTCGGGGAAGTCGCCCGGCCCGAGGCAACGGACGCGGGCACCGAGCATTCCGACCGCTCCAAGGTGAAGCTGGAAACCTGGATCAACGACCTCTGCGCATGGGACAAGTGCGGGGACATACGTCCTGGCTTCAACGCGGGCGGGATTTTTGCCGGGCCGCCCTGCGCAGGCTTGCCGGGGCCGCCGCCGTTTCGGCATCCTGCGGCCAGTTTAGCCCCCGCCTTGACCCTTCGGCCGGCTGCGAGCTGGTGGGAAGCGGTCGGTGAATCAATTGGCACCGCCCCCGCATAGAGGTCCGCGAAGGAACATTATGTCAGCATCCCATCTGGAAGATTCCCGTCGCGGAACGGTTCGCCGTCTCATTGGCCTGGCCTGGGCGGCGGTCAAGTTTGTCGGTGTGCTCGGTTTTCTCGCTTACCTCGCCTTCCTGGGCTGGCGCGAATTCGGGCCGCGCAAGCCCGCGGTCAATGCCCTGCGCCAGGAGTTGGCGGAGGTGGTGCTGCCGCAGGTGATCGCCGACCTGCGCGCCCAGCGCACGAATGCCGCGGCGGCGGTTTTCCTCCACTTGGCCGGCGATCCCACCGACCACCTGAGTGACCGCCTCCGGACGCTGGTGTCCGAATCCGGGGTGTTGGACCTGTCTCCCGCCACCCTCGACGAGCGGGTCCAACGGTCGCTGAACCTCGCGGTGACGGCGCCCGCCACCCTGGATGCCGCGGTGGCCCGCGCCCGGGGCCTCGGCGCCCCGGCCGTGCTGTTCGGCGTGGTCCGCCAATTCGACGGCACGCCGCAGGGCGGCCGGCTGACGCTGGAACTGACGCTGGCGGACATCGCCACCAAGTCCGTGCTGTTCACCCGCACCTATGACCACGAGTGGAAGCCGGCGGCGCTGGTCCCGGCGACCCCTGCGGGCCCGCTCGTGCGGACCAGCCTGCTGTCGCGCCTGCTTGGCTGGGCGCTGGCCGTGCTGCTGTTGCCGGTGTTCACCATCGGCTTCCTGCGGGCGACCGTGCGCCGGGGCTCCAACCGGGCCAACCTGGGCATCCTGCTGCTCTACACCACGGTGGCCGCGGCGCTGGCCTGGCTGATCGTGGGCGCCCCGAACGGCCTGTGGCCCACGGTCTGGCTGGCCGTGCTGGCCGCGCTGGCCTTTGCCTATCACGTCTGGATCATGACGGTCGCTCTCCGGCTCGAAGACCAATAACCTCTAGAAAACCTATGGAAATCCCCGACTGGCTGCGCGGCATGGCCGCCAAGGTGGCGCAGGGCGCCAAACTCATCCCTTCCGAACAGGACAACCTCCGGGCGCGGCAGAAGTCCTACGCGGAACGGAGGACCAATGTGTATGACCGCAAGACGGCCGTGGAGGACGACGTGCGGAAACTGGAGGCCCGGCTGCTCAAGCTCGATGCACGGCATCCTGCAGCGGGCCACCGTGAAGGAAATGCAGGCCGTCGGCGTGCAGCTCAAGGGCAAGGAGCAGCTGCTGACCCAGGCCATCACCGACATCGCCGATCTCGACACGCTGATCAGCAACCTCGACCAACTGCTGTCGGGCCAACCGGTCCGGGCGGAGGATTGGGACGAGGTGGGAGTGGACATGGAGGACCTCCTGCAGGACGCCGCCGAGGCGGCCAAGGCCCGCGAACAGGTCCAAGGACTGGCCGGACGCGAGCAGCGCGACCTCGCCGGGGAGGTCAATGTCGACGAACTTCTGGGCGAGATCCGCGGCCCCGCTCAGGCGGTCGATGCCGACACGGATCAGTTGCTGAAGCGGGCGAAGCAGAAGCAATCACCGGAGCCAGAAGCATGAACCGGCGCGCCGTCATCTTTGGCGCCGGCGGCTACACCGATCCGCAGATCAACCCGTTGCCCGGGGCGGAACCGGACTGCGCGAGCATGGCCGGACTGCTCCGCGAACACGCGGGGTTCGAGGTGCAGGCCTACATCGGGGCCGAAGCCTGCCGGCAGGCAAACCTGCGGCAGGCCATCCGCGAGGCGGCGGAGGGAATGCAGCCGGGGGACGTGCTGGTCATCTATGCCGCCCTCCACGCCACCACCACCCCGGTGGGGCAGTTCCTCGTCTGCCCGCAGGCCCGGCTCCGCGACCTGAACCATCACCAGACCGACGACGCCCTCAGCCTTGCCTTGCTCGCCGAGGAAACGAGCCGGCCGGGCTTGCAGCGGGTCTTCCTGCTGGACGCCTGCCGCAAGCCGCTGCCCTCCGGGGAACGCCGGGTGGGCCAGGATGACGTCGTGGTGTTCAACGCCCGCAACCTCGTGGGCGCCGACAGCGGACTGGAGGCCAGTGACGAGGAGTTCAGCCCCCTGACCATCTTCAGCGCGTGCGAAAAGGGCTCCGCCGCCCAGGAAATTCCCGGCCTGGCCCGCGGCCTGTTCACGCTCGCCTTCGAGAACGTGGTCGCGGACCGCCTGGCCCGCGGAGTGGCCGTGCCGGTGGACGACGTGTTCGCCGACGAGGTGCGGCGCGAGATGGCCCGGCTGGCCCGCCAGCACCAATTGGCCGGGCGGCAGAAGCCCAGCCGCACCCACGTCGGCCCCGCCATCGAGCTCATCCGGGCGCCGGGCGCCGCGGATCCACCGCCCCGACCGGTGCCGGCCTCGATCCTGGACTCCGACCCGCCGCCAATTGGGGGTCCTTGGGAACCGGAGCCGGAAACCGCCCCCAAGGGCAGCTACGCTTGGGTCTGGTTGTTCCTGCTGCTGCTCCTCGCCGGCGGCGGTTATTGGGGGTGGCGACAGTGGCAGGAGGCGGGCGCGGCGAAGATTGCTGCGCAGGCCCTCCGGGAGATCGCCGCGTTCTCGGATCTGACCAACCCGGACGCCTTCGTTGGCCTCAGCAATCGGATCACGGCGGTGGCCATCCGCCTGCCGGCACCCCACCGCGGCCGGGTGGAACAGGCGTTGACGGACTTGGCGAAGAAAATCATCCCGCCAGTTCCTCCTCCCGATACAAATAACGCTGTGGTGGTAGTCGTTCCTCTGGGCTTCGCCCAAACCACCTTCGCCATCCGCTACCGGACCAAGAATGAGCCGTTGGCCTATGAGATCTATTCCGGCGGCCAGCTACTCAAGTCCGGCATGGCTGGCGAAGACTTCACGGAGCAGTTGCCGTTTGGCCCCATCGAGGTCCACATCGGTCCGCCTGCGGGCGACCGGTTCCGGGACTGGCTCCTGGTCCGGCGCACGCTGCAGGTCAGCGCAGAAACGGTGTGGCTCGACTTCCGGCGTGCCACGGTGGTGCTCAACGCCACGAGGGACGCGAATTCCGTCGTCCGGCACCAAGCTTGGCGCAGCAATCGCTGGGGGGTGGTCGAGCTTTCGGTCGGCGATACGGCCAGCGGTTCGGACAGCAGCTCGGTAGATCGTTTCACCGACAACCTCCTGGCCGTGCCCTCCGACTACATCGTCAGCTATCCGCGGCACCATCCGGATACGGTGCCCATCGAGCCCGTGCCGACTCTCACGATTGAACGCCCCGTTAAGCTCGTGCCTTTTTCCGCCCCCGTCGTCGGGCAGCGCACCAGCAATTCGGCGGGCATGGACCTGGTGCCTTTCGCCGGCTTCTGGGTTTCCGCCACCGAAACGACGCTCGCCCAGTTCGCACGGTTCGCCGCCGCCACCAAGCTGCCGGAGCTCCCCATGCTGTCCCTCACCAAGCATGGTCGCCGCGATATCGGCCGCACCTGGCGGCAGCCGTGGATTTCCACCAACGATGGCATGACGCGGCCGCTGACCAACGACCCGGTGGTGGGCGTCAGTTGGAGCGAGGCCGTGGCCTTCTGCCGCTGGCT
>JBILUM010000301.1:0-4469 GCA_044370995.1 Ilumatobacteraceae bacterium
AGGTCGTACGCGACATCGCGCGCCGCCTGGTACAGCGGGTCATGATCCTTGGTCCGGGCGGATCCGAAGATCGCGACCTTCGGTGCGTCGTGATAGGGGGCGAACATCTCGAACGCCTCGCCCATCTCGAGCAGGGCCGCGCTGGTGATCTTGAGATCGACGAGATCGGGTTGGATCCGGAACATCTCGGTGAGCGCTTCGACCATCTGAGCAGCGGTCCGCCGCTGTCGTTGGCTGGGGAGCGCCTCGAGCGCCGCTGCAAGTGCGGCGTAGGTCTCGGGTGCGACGGTGGCGGGCGCGATGCCCGGGACGTTGGCGTCGGTCACGGTGGAACCGCCCGATCAGCCGGCGCGGAGCTCGTCGGCCTTGGCCGCGAGCGCACCGAGCAGTTCGTCGAAGCTCTTCTGGAAGCTCGCCACACCGTCGCGCTCGAGCTTGTCGGCGACCTCGTCGAGGTCGACCCCCACGGCGGCAAGGCCCTTCCATGCGGCCGCTGCCTGGTCGACGTCGGCGTCGACGCGCCGGGCGAGGTTGCCGTGATCGGCGAACGCCTCGAGCGTGGCGTCGGGCAGGGTGTTCACCGTGTCGGGACCGATCAGCTCGTCGACGTACAAGGTGTCGGGATACGCAGGGTTCTTGGTCGAGGTGCTGGCCCACAGCGGCCGCTGGACGACCGCGCCCCGGGCCTTCAGCGCCTCCCAGCGGGGGCCGCTGAACGTGCGCTGGAACGACTGGTAGGCGAGCTTGCCCTGGGCGACGGCGCCCGTGCCGCGCAGCGCGAGCGCATCGGGCGACCCGATCGCGTCGAGGCGGTGGTCGATCTCGGAGTCGACCCGGCTGATGAAGAAGCTCGCCACGCTGGCGACCTTCGACAGGTCGGCTCCGGGCGTGGCCGCGTACTGCTCGAGCCCGGCCAGGTAGGCCTCCATGACCTGTTCATAGCGGGCGAGGCTGAAGATCAACGTGACGTTGATGCTGCGCCCCTCGGCGATCATCTGCTGGATGGCGGGCAACCCTTCGAGCGTCGCCGGGATCTTCACCATCAGGTTCGGCCGGTCGATCGACTCGTGCAGGATGCGGGCAGCGGTCTCGGTGCCCGCCGCGTCATGCGCGAGGCCGGGGTCGACCTCGACGCTCACGTAGCCGTCCGCGCCGTAGCTCTGGTGGTAGACGGGGGCGAACACGTCGAGTGCGCTGTTGATGTCCTGCAGCACCATCGACCAGTAGTCCTCGATCACGGGTCGGCCCTCGGCCGCGAGCGCACGGAACTGCTCGTCGTAGTCGGCCGATCCCTGGATCGCCTTCTGGAAGATCGTCGGGTTGCTGGTGAGGCCGCGCACCCCATTGGCCACGAGCCGGGTGAGCTCCCCCGAGGTGATGTAGTCGCGCTTCAGGTTGTCGAGCCAGGGACTCTGGCCGAACTCGTTGTAGAGGCTGAGCAGTCGATCCATGGGGGAGATCCTTTCGGGGCGTTCTGGCTGTGTCAGCCGGCGACCATGTCGCGAGCGGTGGTGACGACGTGATCGAGGTTGATGCCGAGACGATCGAGGGCGACGGCACCGGGTGCGCTGGCGCCGAAGCGGTCGATGCCGATGGAGCGGTCGGCCCAGCGGGCCCAGCCGAAGGTGGTCGCGGCCTCGACGGAGAGGACCGGCACGCCGGTGGGCAGGATCGCGGCCCGGGCGTCGTCGCCCTGGCGTTCGAAGCGGTCCCAACTCGGCATGCTCACGACGCGCACGCGGATCTCTCCGGCGAGCGCCTCGGACGCGGCGACGGCGAGGGCCACCTCGCTGCCGGTGGCGACGATCACCAGCTGCGGGTCGGCGGCGTCGCGGACGATGCCGGCGCCGGTGTGGACGGCGCTGCCGTCGGTGCGGACCGGGATGTTCTGGCGGGACAGCACGAGCGCCGTGGGGCCGTCGTGCTCGACGGCCGCGACCCACGCCTGCATGGTCTCGTTCGCGTCGGCCGGGCGGATGACCTGGAGGTCGGGGATGGCCCGCAGCGTGGCGACGTGCTCGACCGGCTGGTGGGTGGGCCCGTCCTCGCCGACGCCGACCGAGTCGTGGGTGAACACGAACACGACCTTGGCCCGGCTGAGCGCCGCGAGGCGCACGGCCGGCCGCATGTAGTCGAGGAACACGAAGAACGTGCCGCCGGCCGGCAGCACGCCGCCGTGGAGCGCCATGCCGACCATCGCCGAACCCATGCCGTGCTCGCGGATGCCGTAGTAGATCTGGCGACCGTCGGGGTGCTCGACCGACTGGGGCACCTGACCGGCGAGCTTGGTGCCGGTGTTGCCGGTGAGATCGGCGGCGCCGGCAACCAGGGCCGGCACCGAGTCGAGGGAGGCGTTGAAGGCCTTCTCGATCGCGACGCGCGTGGCGATCGACTCGCCGTCGGCGTAGGAGGGGAGTGCCTCCTGCCAGCCGGCAAGTCCAGTGGCGTGCCAGGTGGCGTCCCACAGCGCAGCGTCGATGCCGGCCGCGTGGTGTCGTTCGCGCCAGGCGCTCACCGAGGCGTCACCGCGCGATGCGCAGTGGGCGCGGTACGCGGCGACGAGGTCGTCGGGTGCCCAGAACGGCTCGTCGGGGATGCCCATCACGGCCTTGGTGTCGGTGACGTGCTGGGCCGTGAACGGGTTGCCGTGGGCGTGGGGGTTGTCGGTGAGATCGGGGCTCGGGTGGCCGATGTGGCTGCGCAGGATCAGCAGGCTCGGCCGCTCGGTCTCGGCCATGCCGAGCCGGATGCCGGCCTCGAGCGCATCGAGGTCGTCGGCGACCTCGCCGAGCTGCTCGACGTGCCAGCCGTAGGCCTCGAAGCGCTTGGCGACGTCGTCGCTGTACGACAGGTTCGTGTCGCCGTCGATCGTGACGTGGTTGTCGTCGTAGATGCAGACGATGCCGCCGAGACCGAGGTGACCGGCGAGCGACGCCGCCTCGTGGCTGACGCCCTCCATGAAGCAGCCGTCACCGGCGATCACGAACGTGTGGTGGTGCACGGACTCGGCGCCGAAGTGGGCGCGCAGGCGGCGCTCGGCGATCGCCATGCCGACGGAGTTGGCGAACCCTTGACCGAGCGGGCCGGTCGTGACCTCGACGCCGGCGGTGTGGTGCACCTCGGGGTGGCCGGGGGTGGCCGACCCCCACTGGCGGAAGTCCTTGATGTCGTCGAGTTCCAGCCCGTAGCCGGCGAGGAACAGCATCGAGTACTGCAGGATCGACGCATGGCCGTTCGACAGGATGAACCGGTCGCGGTCGACCCAGTGCGGATCGGCGGGGGAGTGCCGCATGATCCGGCTGTAGAGCACGTGGGCGAGCGGGGCCAGCGACATCGCCGTGCCCTGGTGGCCGCTCTTCGCGTAGAGCGGGGCATCCATCGCGAACCCGCGGATGAGCGAGATGGCCTGTTGTTCTTGTTCGGGGGTCAGCGACACGTGAGCCGACTGTAGTGCAGGCAGCTGCACACCGCCGTGGGCTGCCCAGGGATTCCGACCGGTGTCGGGGCGTGTTCGTGTGGGCCCTGCCGGGCCTCGTTGACGTTGGGTTCGGTTCACGGGTGGGTCAGAGGGGTGGTGCGATGCGGGTGCCGTCGGGTCGGAAGGTGGCGATGATGCCGTCGGCGAGGCGCCGGACCTTGACCTTGGCGAGGTAGCGCCACCGGTTGTGGTGTCCGCAGGCGAGTCCGCCGTTGCAGACGCAGGTCTCACCGCCCTCGGAGGCGGGGACGAGGTGATCGGTCTGGCATTTGGTGGCGGGCACGATGCACCCGTCACCCGTGCAGTGCGTCGCGGTCATCAACACCGCATCCCGAATCGCGCCGGTGAACAGTCGTTGCGCGGACGACATGGCGGTGGGGAGTCCGTCCTTGCCCCGCAGCACGATGCGGATCTTGCCGGCGAGACCGGCCAGCACCGCATCCCTCAACGCGATCGGGTCGCCGTCGAAGGTCTGGCAGAACGCCCGGTCCGGGCCGAACGGCGACCGCACCGGCGCCATCGACGAAATGCCGAGCAGCTGCTCGAGCCCGTGCACGGCGGACTCGGCATCGATCACGATGTTCAGCACCGTGGTGACCGGCCCATCGGGCTCCGGACTCTCGTCGACCGTCTCGGTGTCGCCGTCCTGCAGATCGGGGTCGACCATCTTCGGCAACGTGACGTGCCGGAGCATCTCTTGGAAGGCGTCGTATCGGCGTTGGGTGGCGGTGCGGGCCAACTTGTCGGCCGAGACGTCGTCGCCGTAGAGCGCTTTCGCGGTGGCCCAGTCGCGGTGGAACTCGATCTCCTCGAAGTGAGCGAGCATCGCCTTCAACCGCACATGATCCGACGCGGGCCCTTCGACGTCGAACTTCCCGGTCAACCCGGTCTGCCCGAGGCTCGCTTTCCGGTTCCGGTGAGCGCGGTCGGGGTCGGGCCCGTCCTGATCCATCAAGCACTTCCATGCGATCACGTATTGCTCGAACGCGAG
>JBILUM010000300.1:0-4469 GCA_044370995.1 Ilumatobacteraceae bacterium
GGCGCGCATCCTGCGCGATGCGGGCTTCGAGGTGATCTACACCGGCCTGTTCCAGACGCCGGAGAAGGTCGCTGCCGCCGCGATCGACGAAGACGTCGACGCGGTGGGACTGTCGATGCTGAGCGGCGCACACATGACGCTCGCGCCGCTCGTGGTCACCAAGCTGCGCGAGATGGGCGCCGACATCCCGGTCGTCGTGGGTGGCATCATCCCCGGCCGCGACGCGACCAAGCTCCGCGATGCCGGCGTGGCCGGTGTGCTCACTCCCGGCGCCACCGCCGACGAGGTCGTCGCCTGCGTGCGCGACGTCATCACCGCCAGCCGCGCCTGATCGCCCCGCATCCCGTACATTCACTGCGATGGGTCCATCGCCGCTGGAACGGGTCACCAACCTGCTGACGTTGCTGCTGGAGACGCGCGTCCCGCTGACGCTCAAGCAGATCTCGCAGGAGCTGGCGGGCATGTACCCCGACAAGTACGTGGCGCTGCGTGGGGCGTTCGAACGCGACAAGGCGCTGCTGCGCGACATCGGCGTGCCGATCGAGACCGAGGTGCTCGGCGGCGACCAGGCGGGTGAGACGGCGTACCTCATCGACCGCGACCGGTACGAGCTGCGCGGCCTGCACCTCGACGACGACGAGCGTCATGCGTTGCAGATGGCGGTCGCGACCATCCGGTCCGACACCGGCCAGGAGGGTGTCTGGAAGCTGGGCGGGTCGGTGCTGCCGTCGTCGTCGGTGGTCACCAACGTTGCCCAGCACGACGCGCTGCCCACGCTCCGAGCTGCGTCGGGTGGTCGCACCACGGTCGCGTTCCGGTACCGCGGCACCGAGCGCGAACTCGACCCGTACGGGCTGCTGCTGCGCGAGGGCTTCTGGTACGTGATCGGGCACGATCACCGTCACCAGGAGGTGCGCACCTATCGCGTCGACCGCATCGAGGGCGACGTGACCCTTCGCCAGGGTGCCTCGTTCGCGCGGCCCGACGGCTTCGACGTGCGCGCTGCGTTCCCGGCGGACGCGAAGCTGCTCGGCGAGGCCGACGACGGCGCGTCGAGCGCCGAGGTGGCGGTCGATCCACCGCTCGCCGCAGTGGTGCGCGGCGAACTGGGCGATGCCGCCGTGGTGCGCGAGGACGTCTCCGGCGCGGTGGTGTTCCGTGTGCCCTGCGTGAACCGCGACGCCTTCCGCTCGTGGGTGCTCGGCCTCGGCCACCACGCAGAGGTGCTGGGGCCGCCCGAGGTGCGCGCCGATCTCGTCGCGTGGCTGCGTTCCATCTCGGCGTCGGACGGAGGTGTGGTGTGAGCCCCAAGGGTCCTTCGCCGCTCAAGGTGCGACTCCGGCGTCTGCTGGTGATCCTGCCCTGGCTCGCCGAGCGCGGCAGCGCGTCGCTGGCGGAGATGTCGGAGCGCTTCCAGATCTCCGAGAAGGAGCTCATCGCCGATCTCGAACAGGCGGCCATGTGCGGACTGCCGCCGTTCCTCGACGAGCTCGTCGACCTCTACATCGACGACGACGGGATCGCCCACATCGACGTCCCCCGCTTCTTCACGCGGCCGCTGCGCCTCACCGCACCCGAGGGCTTCTCGCTGTTGATGGCCGGTCGCACGGCGCTCGCGCTTCCCGGTGCCGAGCCCGACGGTCCGCTCGCCCGGGCGCTCGCGAAGCTCGAAGCGGTGCTGGGCTCGGACGGCATGGTGCTCGATCTCGCCCAGCCGGCCTCGACGGCCGATCTGGTCGCCGCCGTCGACGATGCAGCCGAGGTGCGGGTGTCGTACTGGTCGGCGTCGAGCGACGAGGTCAGCGAGCGCAACCTCGTGCCGCGTGCGGTCTTCTCCGACCGCGGTCGCTGGTACGTGTTGGCCGACGACGACCGGTCGGGTGAGGAGCGCACATTCCGCATCGACCGGATCCTGTCGTGCGAGCGCACCGGTCGGCTCGACGTGGCGCGCGAGGTGGCGGTGCCCGGTGGCGACGACTGGTTCGACGACCTGCCGGCGGTCGACACGGCGACGCTGCGCATCGCGCCGGGCGGGCGCTGGGTCGTGGAACGCTTTCCGGTGCGTTCGATCGCCGACGACCCGGCGGGCGAGGGGTGGCAGGTGGTGGAGCTCGCCGTGGCGAGCGAGGGCTGGCTGCGCCAGTTGCTGGTGCGCCTCGGGCCCGACGCCGAGGTGATGGCGCCTCCGGCGTGGCGCGACCTGGGCGCCCGCGCTGCTGCGGAGTTGCTCGCGGCTCGCTACGCGGCCGACTGACGACCGAACGGGCCGGCCCCGATGTGGTCGACGAGCTGGTCGCGGATCTGCTGCCCGCTCGTGATGCCGTGTGCCGCGAGGAGGTGAGGGAGCACGGCCGCGGTGGCGTCGGCGTCGGCGAGCGCGTCGTGGGGTCGCACGAGCGCCACGTCGTAGCGTTCGCAGATCGAGCCGAGCCGATGTGACATCGTGCGGCCGGGGTCGAGCCGGCGCGACAGCCCCAGGGTGCACAGCGATTGCTCGACCGGGAACGGTGCGCCCGCTTCGGCGGCGGCCTTGCGCAGGAAGGCGAGATCGAACTCGGCGTTGTGGGCGACGAAGACCGCCCCGTCGATCGTGGTGGCCAACCGTTGCATGACGTCGGTGAGCAGCGGGGCACCGCGGACGTCGCGCCGGTGGATGCCGTGCAGCCGGGTGGGCCCGACCCGGTGGAAGAAGCGGCGGCGGGGTCGGATGATGCTGGCCCACCGATCGATCACGGCACCCGTGCCGTCGACGACGACGACGCCGACCTGCAGGATGCGATGTCGTTGGACCGACAGCCCGGACGTCTCGACGTCGACCACGGCGAAGCGCAGCGCGGGGTCGTCGAGCACGTTCACGCCGTCACTGTATGCCGACGGTGTGACGGGGCTGCCCTTGAGCGGGCGCCGCCGCTGGCACCGAGGGATCAGCCGGGGGTTCAGCTGGTGGCGGCGCGGGCACGAACGCCGATGGGCGCTGCGACCGTGTACCCGGCGAGGTGGCGATCCTCTTCGCTCTCGGCACCCCAGAACCCGTACTCGTGGTTGGAGCGGGCGAACTCCTGACACGGCCCCTGCACCGGGCAGGTCGTGCACAAGAGGCGGGCCTGAGCCTCGCGTCGGGTGCGAGCCTGGGGCCGCTCGGCCTTGGGCGGGAAGAACAGGTTCGTGCGGCCCTTGCACACGGCGTGCTCACGCCACGTGCGGCCGTCCGACAGATCGACCAGCACCTCGTAGTGCCGGTGATCGAACTCCATCTCGACTGCAGCCATCGTCCCCTCGTTCCACGACTCGCGGATTTAACACTAATTGATAGGGAGTCGTGAGGAAAGCGGTTTTCGTGCTCAATGAAAAATTCACCCGGTGTGACGAGTGACCCGTCGGCGGGGCGAGCGTCAGAGGAGCTCGGCCGCCAGGCTCGCCACGGCGCTGCGTTCGCACGCCGAGAGCGTGACGTGGCCGAAGCAGCGCTGCCCGCCGAAGGCCTGGATGAGCACGGCGAGCGCGTTGTTCGACTCGCCGAGGTAGGGCGCGTCGATCTGGCTCGTGTCGCCGGTGAAGATCACCTTGGTGCCGTCGCCGATGCGGGTGAGGATCGTCTTCAGCGTCGTCGGCTCGAGGTTCTGCGCCTCGTCGACGATCACGATCTGACGGTGCAGCGACCGACCCCGCAGGAACGTGACGCTCTCGAGCGACAGCTGGCTGCGGGTGGTGAGCTCGTCGATGAGCGTGCGGGCGTCGTGGCTGCTGCGCTGATCGGTGAGCGCCACGATCGCATCGTGGATCGCCGACATCCACGGGTCGAGCTTCTCGTCGAGCCCGCCGGGCAGGAAGCCGACGTCGGCTCGACCCACGGGGACGAGCGGACGGTAGATCGCGAGACGCTCGAACGCCCGGGTCTCCACCACCTGCTCGAGGCCGGCAGCGATCGCGATCAACGTCTTGCCGGTGCCGGCCCTGCCATCGAGGGCGACCACGCTCACCTCGGGGTCGAGCAGGAGTTCGAGCGCGAAGCGCTGCTCCTTGGAGCGGGCGCGCAGCCCCCACGCCTCCGGCGCCTGGTGCGGGAGCAGCGACCATTCGTCGTCGACCCTGCGCACGAGAGCCGACTGCGACCCCACCCGCAGCACGGCGAAGGTGTTCTCCTTCGCATCGCGGCCGTCGTCGAGCTCGTCGGCCGGCACGGCGCCGGCGGCGTAGAGCGTGTCGATCTGTTCGTGCGTGGCGGCGAAGGTGCGCCACCCCGAGTCGCGGGTGTCGACACTGCGGCCGACCGGGCGGTGTTCCGCCGCCTCCAGTCCGAGGTGCGCCGCCTTGATGCGCAACGCCGCGTCGTTGGAGACCACCGTCGTCGGCGCGTGCTGTGCCTGTCCGAGCGCTGCGCCGATGATCCGGTTGTCGGGCACCTGCGGGTCGAGACCGTGTTCGAGGAGCAGGTGCTTCTGCACCCCGTTGATCTCGATGCGGAGCGT
>JBILUM010000302.1:0-4457 GCA_044370995.1 Ilumatobacteraceae bacterium
TCAACCGCGCTGACGACGTGATCGGCACCGGATCGCTCACGCTCGTCATCGTTGCGAGCGCGCTCGCGATGCTGCCCGCCACGTTCCTGATGGGACTCGCGTTCCCGCTCGGTGTCGAACTGTGGGTCGGCACCGATCGCCACGACAGCGGCGCCCGGGTCGGCACCTTCTACGCCTGCAACGTCGCCGCGGGCATCGCCGGATCGCTGCTCGCCGGGTTCGTGCTCGTGCCGGTGTTCGGCACCCGCACGAGCCTCGTCCTGCTCGCGCTCGCCGTCGTCGCCACGGGCATGGCACTCGCGTGGGCTGCGCTCCCCCGCCCCCGAGCCTTCGTGTGGACCGGGGCGACTGCCGCGGTCACGGGTCTGGTCGGCGTCACGCTCGTGCCCGATCCGTACGCGTCGGTGATGTACCACCGCTTCCCCGGCGAGCAGCTCGTGTGGATGGCCGACGACGCACAGACCACCGTGTCGATCCAGCGGGCCGGCGATGCGCTCGTGATGTACGTCGACGGCCAGCACCAGGCCAACACCTCACCCGAGATGGTGGCCTACCACCGGCTGCTCGGCACGCTGCCGGTGGCCGTGCACCCCGACCCGCGCTCGGCGCTCGTGATCGGCCTCGGCGGCGGCGTCAGCCCCGGCGCGATGAGCCGTGCACCCGGCATCGGCATCACCGTCGTCGAGCTGTCGGCCGAGGTGGTCGAGGGCGCCCGGTACCTCACCGACGCGAACCACGAGGTGGTCGACCGCCCGAACGTCGAAATCCGGGTCGACGACGGGCGCAACCATCTCCTGCTCACCGACGAGCGCTACGACGTGATCACCGCCGACGTCATCCCGCCCACGCACGCCGGCGCAGGCAAGCTGTGGTCGGTCGAGTACTGGGAGCTCGCCCGCGACGCGCTCGCACCGGGCGGGGTGATGATGCAGTGGGCACCGCAGGCGAACACCCGCGACTACCGGATGATCGTGCGCAGCTTCCTGTCGGTGTTCCCCCACGTCACCGCGTGGGCGGGTGGCTCGATGCTCGTCGGCTCGAACGAGCCGATCACCATCGACCCGGCGGCGGTGCAGTCGCGACTCGTCGACCCCGCGTGGCAGCCCGTCCTCGGCGATGTCGGCATCGTCGACTGGAGTGCGTTCGCCGGGCTGTTCACCGCGGACGACGCCTCGCTGCGGGCGGCGATCGGTGACGGCCCGGTCCTCACCGACGACCGCCCACGCCTCGAGTACTACCGCACCCTCCCCGCCGACGACGAGGGATGGCTGCTCGAGACCGTGCCCGTCGCCCCGATCGACACCATCCTGTCGAGCTGACATCGGGCAGCCGCAGCACGCGCGGCCTCACCTCGCACACGTCGCCGGCCGGCACCAGCTGACGTCAGCCGCTGCGGCGCGTCAGCTCGACCCGCACCGCCGCCGGCGACGGCGGGGCACCACGACGGCCCAACTCGTGCAGGCCGACAGCGATGGCGGCCCGCTGTGATGCCCGTGACGGCGCCCGACCATCCGGATACGCCGCGGGATCGTCGAGCACCGCTGCCACCGCGTGGAGCGCCGTGAGCACCGCCGTGTCGTCGGCGGTCTGCGGTTCGAACCGCCAGCGACGCACCTGTCGAACGATCGCCGGTTGGTCGCGGTCGGGCTCGACACCGGTGGCCACGAACATCCGACAGTCGTACACGCGACACGCACGCGGACGATGCTCGTAGATCGTGCACCCTCGCTCACCGAGCATCGGGCACCGGCCGTGATCGTCGTACCCGAGCACGACATGGCCGGCCGGCATGCCCGGAGTCGGGAAGCGGACCTCCTCGGGAATGCGGGCGAGCGCCGCTCGCTCGTCGGGTTCCACATGCACGAACTGCCGAGACGAACAGCAGGCGACGCACTCACCACACGGCACGTCCGTCTCGCCCTCACCACGCAACGACGCCACCATCTGCTCGAGCCATGGCGCGACACGACCGGCCGACAGGGTCGAGTCGTCGTCGGTGGCGCTCACCGGATCACAGGACGAGCACGGTCTTGCCCACGATCTTGCGGTCGAGCTGGTCCTGCAGCGCCTGCGCTGCCTGGTCGAGCGGATACGCGATCGGCTCGACCGGGGACAGACGGCCGTCACCGATCGCCGCGACGATGTCGGCCAGCATCTCGTTGTTCTCCTGCTGGTGGCGACCGACCCACGCCCCCCAGTCGACGCCGGTGACCCGCCGGTTGCGCAGGAGCACCTGGTTGGCGGGCAGCTGTGGAATCGCGCCCGAGGCGAAACCGATCACGAGGAACTGGCCGTCCTCGCGCAGCGCCCGCAACGCCTGCTCGCCCTGTGTGCCACCGATCGGGTCGTACACGACGTCGACGCCGGTGCTGTCACCGGTGAGCTCCTGCGCGAGTTCCTTCGCTCGGGTCTTGACGTCCTCGGTACTCGAGTCGATCACGGCTGCCGCACCGCGCGCCGTGGCCGCCGCTCGCTTCTCGGCCGACGAGGCCGCGGCGATCACCGACATGCCGAGCGACCTGCCCACGTCGACTGCGGCGAGGCCCACGCCGCCACCGGCGCCGAGCACGAGCATCGACTGGCCGGCCGAGACCCGGGCCCGCTTCACGAGCGCGAACCACGCGGTCGAGTAGCTCTGCGTGAACGTCGCCGCTTGCCCGTCGGTCATCGACCCCGGGGTGGGCATGGCGCGCTTGGCCGGCACGACGACCTCGCTGGCGTAGCCCCCCAGGCCGACGTTGGTGAACACCCGCTGGCCCACCTGGAGCGTGGTGACACCTGCGCCGATCTCGCTGACCACGCCGGCGATCTCGTTGCCGGGGACGAACGGCAGCGGCGGCTTGATCTGATACAGGCCCTGGACGAACAGGGCATCGACGAAGTTCACCCCGGCGGCCGACACCGCGATCCGCACGTCGTCGGGTCCGAGCGGCCACGGGTCGCGCTCCTCGATCGCGAGGTCGGTGAGGGGACCGAAGCTGTTGCACGAAACCACCCGCATGTCGATCGACCGTAGTGCGATGCTGGTGCCCGATGCGCCTCGAACCCTTCGCCCTGCACGGCCGGCATGTCGTGCTCGAACCGCTCGAACAGCGCCACGCCGTCGATCTGCTGACCGCTGCGGGCGACCGATCCACGTTCGGGCACACCCTCGTCCCGCACGACATCGACTCGATGACGAGCTACATCGACGGACTCCTGCACGACGCCGGCGTCGACGCGGCCGTCCCGTTCGTCCAACGGAGGCTGGCCGACGGGGCCCTGGTCGGCTGCACCCGGTTCCTCAACCTGGTGTGGTGGCCTGGCCGCGACGCACCGGTCGAGGTCGAGATCGGCGGCACGTGGCTCGCGACCGACGCCCAGCGGAGCGCGATCAACAGCGAGGCCAAGCTCCTGCTCCTCGGCCACGCGTTCGACGTGTGGCACGCGGCGCGGGTGGCGATCTGCACCGACGCGCGCAACGACCGCAGCCGGCGGGCGATCGAGCGGCTCGGCGCGACCTTCGAGGGCGTGCTGCGCAACCACCGCGCTGCCGCCGGGGTTGAATCGGTGCCCGGCACCTCCCGCGACACCGCCGCCTATTCCGTCATCCCGGCCGAGTGGCCGACGATCCGCGAGCGTCTCTGCGCCTCGCTCGAACCCGGAGGTGCACGATGATCGAGCGTCCCGTGATGATCGTGACCGGCGCCGCCCGCGGCATCGGCGCGGCGATCGCCCGAGCAGCGGCGGCCGACTACGACCTGGTCCTCAACCACGTGACACCGGGCGACCACGTCGGTTCACTCGCGGACGAACTGCGCGCCGTCGGCGCCACCGTGCTGGTGCAGCGGGCCGACGTCGGCGACGAGACCTCTGTCGTCGAGATGTTCCGCGCCTGCGACGAGCACTTCGGGCGGCTCGACGTCCTCGTGAACAACGCCGGGATCGCCGGCGGCTACGGCTCGGTCGACACCGTCAGCTCGGCGATGCTCACCGAGCTCTGGGCGGTCAACGTGACGGGTGCGTTCATCTGCGCACGCGAGGCGGTGTCCCGACTCGCCACCGACCGGGGCGGCGCGGGCGGCTCGATCGTCAATGTGTCGTCGCGGGCCGCGGTCCTCGGCGGGGCCGGCGAATGGGTGCACTACGCGGCCTCGAAGGGCGCGCTCGACACGATGACCGTCGGGCTCGCCCGTGAGCTCGCCACGGTCGGCATCCGCGTCAACGGCGTCCGCCCGGGGTTGATCGAGAGCGACTTCCACGACCATGCCCCGCCCGGGCGACTCGAACGCATGGCGCCGACCGTTCCGATGGCCCGCTCCGGACACCCCGACGAGGTCGCCGGTGCCGTGCTCTGGCTCGCGTCGGCCGAGGCGAGCTACGTCACCGGCTCGTTCATCGACGTGAGCGGCGGACGCTGACACCCGACTGGCACCCGACTGGCACCCGACTGGCACCCGACTGGCGCGGACCGGCTG
>JBILUM010000358.1:0-3853 GCA_044370995.1 Ilumatobacteraceae bacterium
GAAGCCGGCGAGCAGCGACGACACGAGCGGCTCGTCGCTGAGGCGCAGCGTGGGCTCGATCAACGCGACCCACGAGATGAGCCAGCTGCCGAGGCCGACGATCAGCGCGTCGCCGAGCACGCCTGCGGCCTTCATCCCCCGACGGCGACGGACGAGCGCCGACATGCCGATGGCGATGACGATCGCGCCGGTGAGGGCGAGGAGGTTGCTGATCAACAGCGGGGCGCCTGTGTCGCCGAAGGCCCATTCGATCGCTGCTCCGGCGGCGAAGCACAGGCCGACGCCGATGATCGACAGGACCGTGCCCTTGGGGACGTCGTACGTGCGGTACGACCACCACATGACGAGCGGGAGTTGGGCGGCGGCGAAGGTGTGGACGCCGACCGCCGTGCCGTCGCCGACCACCATCGCGGCGATCGACGCGGCCCAGCCCAACAGCAGGTACGCCCAGATCACTCTCGATGGGATGGCTCTCACGGCTCGCCTGCCTCGCTCTGGGCCAACGATCGCGGGCCCGCCTGAACGACCCATCCGCCCGCCGGCCGTTACGTCTCAGTATCGTAGGGAACCGGTCGGAAAAACGCAAGGGGTGTTGTCGTTCGCGCGCTGCGCGCGACGGAGTTTGACCATTCCTTGACGAATCGCCATGGGTGACCGGCGATCGACGCTCACCGTGACCGCTCCACACCGACGCGCAGCTGATCCGTCCTGCTCGCGGTTCCGATTCGCTACCCTGGGACCGACATGAGTCCCTCCGCTGCCACCGTCGCAGCCCCTCCTGCATGACGTCCGCCACCTCCGCCTACACCGTGGTCGTCCCCGGCCCACACGTCATGCCGGCCCTGTGCGGCCCGCGCGACGTGTTCCTGCGCCAGATCGAGCGTGCCTTTCCGCGAGCGACGATCGTCGTGCGCGGGAACGAGGTGCACCTCGAGGGCGACGACGCCGAACGGGCCGGCCGGCTCGTGGAGGAGCTCGTGATGCTGCTCCAGCGCGGCCAGCACCTCGACGAAGCCGTCCTCGGACGCGCCATCGACATGGTCCACCATGACGAACGCCCGAGTGCGGTCCTCAGCGACGACATCATGCGCGGGGCGAAGGGACGTGCGGTCCGGCCGAAGACCGCCGGTCAGAAGAAGTACATCGACGCCATCCGCCAGAACGTGATCACCTTCGGGCTCGGCCCGGCGGGCACCGGCAAGAGCTGGCTCGCCGTCGCCATGGCCGTCCAGGCGCTCCAGAGCAAGCAGGTGCAACGGATCATCCTCACGCGTCCTGCGGTCGAGGCGGGCGAGCGCCTCGGCTTCCTGCCCGGCGACCTGATGGCCAAGATCGACCCGTACCTGCGGCCCTTGTACGACGCCCTCTACGACATGGTCGAGCAGGAGGGCGCCCAGAAGCTGCTCGAGCGCCAGGCCGTCGAGGTCGCACCGCTCGCGTTCATGCGTGGCCGCACGCTGAACAACAGCTTCATCATCCTCGACGAGGCCCAGAACGCCACGCCCGAGCAGATGAAGATGTTCCTCACCCGCATCGGCTTCGGCTCGAAGGTGGTCGTCACCGGCGACACCACCCAGATCGACGTCCCCGACGGTCGCTCCGGTCTGCTCGGTCTGGAACGTACGCTGCACGGTATCGACGGTCTCGCGTTCGTCCATCTCGGTTCCGGCGACGTGGTGCGTCATCGCATCGTCGCCGACATCGTCGCCGCGTACGAGCGCTCCACCGAGCGCCAGGCCCAGCAGCAGGCCGAGCAGCGCAGCGGTCGCCGCTCCCCGCAGCCGATGCCGCAGGCGGCATCGGCGGCATCGGCGGCACCCGGTCCCGAACCCGCCAACGATCCGACCACGGACGGCACCGATGGGTGACCCCAGCCGACCACGGCTCTCGGGCCGACCGCGCGTCGGTGGCGACGGCGAGCCCGAGGTGTTCTGCGCGGACGAGCAGTCCGACGTCCCGCTCGAACTCGACCGCTGGCAGGATCTCGCGATGCAGGTGCTCCGCGACGAAGGTGTCCGCGGCCTCGCCGAGCTCTCGATCCTGTTCGTCGCCGAGCAGGAGATGGCCGAGCTGAACCTCGACTACATGGGCAAGGACGGCCCCACCGACGTCCTCGCGTTCCCCATCGATGCCCACGACGTCACCCAGGTCGTCGCGCCCGCCGGGGCGACGCGGGGTCCCGACCGAGCGCCGGTCGATCTCGGTGAGCTGCCGTTGCTGCTCGGTGACGTCGTCGTGTGTCCGGCCGTCGCCCGACGCCAGGCGCCCGACCATGCCGGCACGCTCGACGACGAGCTGGCACTGCTGATCGTCCACGGGGTGCTGCACGTGCTCGGCCGCGACCACGCCGAGCCGGAGGAGGCCGAGGAGATGCGAGCCCGCGAGCGAGCCCTGCTCGAGGCCCACCACTGGCACGGTCCGGCACCCGAGGGTTTCCGACAGGAGCAGGAGTGATCGCCTTGGCGCAGTCCGACATCTGGATGCTGGTCGCGATCGGCCTGCTGCTGATCGTGCTCGTGTTCCTCGCCGTTGCAGAGATGGGCCTGTCCCGCATCAGCAAGCACCGGGCGACCAGCCTCGCCGACTCCGGTAGCAAATCGGGCAAGGCGCTGCTGTGGCTGGTCAGCGAACCCGAGCGCTGGGTGAACCCGCTGCTGCTCACCGTCAACATCTGCCAGACCGTGCAGGCGACCCTCACCGGTATTCTCGCGAACCGCCTGTTCGGCGGGGCCGGTGTGGCCATCGGTGTCGTGCTCAACGTGATCGTGTTCTTCGTGCTGGCCGAGGCCGTGCCGAAGACCTACGCGGTCCTCTACCCCGAACGGGCCGCGAAGCTGGCGGCGCGGCCGGTGAGCGCCCTGGTGAAGTTCCCGCTCCTGCGCTGGATCTCGCGTGGCCTCATCGGGCTGACCAACGTGATCGTCAAGGGCAAGGGCCTCGAGAAGGGGCCGTTCGTCAACGAGCAGGAGTTGCTCGGCATCGTCGAAACCGCCGCCGAGGAAGGTGTGGTGGAGCACGAGGAGCGCGAGCTCATCGAGAGCATCATCGAGTTCGGCGACACCGTCGCCCGCGAGGTGATGGTGCCCCGCCCCGACATGGTCACCATCGAGTACCTGTCCACGGTCACCACCGCACTCGACGTGGCGATCGAGCACGGCTACAGCCGCTTGCCGGTGCTGGGCGACGGTGAGGACGACGACGTCGTCGGCCTGGCGTACACCAAGGACCTGATGCGCGTCGAGCGCGAAGGCGGCGGCGCCCGGCCGGTCACCGATCTCGTCCGTCCCGTGCGCTTCATCCCCGAGAACAAGCTCGTCAACCGGCTGATGCGCGAGATGCAGACCGAGAAGTTCCACCTCGCGATCGTCGCTGACGAGTACGGCGCGATCTCCGGCCTGATCACCCTCGAGGACTGCCTCGAGGAACTGGTGGGCGACATCGTCGACGAGTACGACGAGGAGGACGCCGAGATCGTGCACCTGCCCGACGGCAGCTACCTCGTCGACGGTCGCGTCGCCATCGACGAACTCGACGAGGTGCTCGAGACCGACCTGCCCGACGACGACTGGGACACCCTGGGTGGTCTCGTGTTCAACACCCTCGGACACGTGCCGGTCGAGGGCGACCACATCGTCACCCACGGTTGGCGGTTCACCGTGCGCGAGATGGAAGGCCGCCGGATCAAACGGGTGGAGATCGCCCGCGAGGTCGACGCCGCGAACGGCGAACTGGACGACGCCGACAGCTGACCGAGCGGCGCCGACAGCTGACACGTCGACGCCGCGAACGGCGAACTGGACGACGCCGACAGCTGACCGAGCGGCGCCGACAGCTGACACGTCGACGCCGCGAA
>JBILUM010000304.1:0-4443 GCA_044370995.1 Ilumatobacteraceae bacterium
GCTCGCCGACGCCCGTCGTTTCGTCCGCGAGCTCGGCCGCGACGGCGCGGGTGTGTACCTCGAGCAACCGTGCGCCACCCTCGGCGAGTGCGCCCAGCTGCGCAGCTCGTGGGACGGTCCGATGGTGATGGACGAGAACATCGTCTCGCTCGCCGCGTTCGTCGAGGCGCACCGGCTCGGCATCGCCGACGGCATCACGGTGAAGCTCACCCGCGTCGGTGGCATCACGCCCGCCGTTCGCATCCGCGACGCCGCCGTCGAACTCGGCGTCGGGGTGACGGTGGAGGACGCCAGCGGCTGCAACCTCGCCGACACGACGTTCGCGCACCTGAACGCGTCGACGCCGGCCGCCCGGCGCGTGCACAGCGTCGACTTCGACAGCTGGGTGACCCTCACGCACGTCGTCGGACCCTCGGCGCGCGACGGCTCGTTCCTGCGCCCGCAGGCCGACCTGCCCGGCCTCGGCCTGTCGCTCGACCTCGATCTCCTGGGCACGCCCTTCGTCGACGTCTCCGCCTGAGACGGACGCCCCGCCCGTCACGCCCGTCACGCCCGTCACGCCCGTCACGCCGCGGTGATCGGCCTGCGACCGCACGAGACGAACCGACTCGGTCAGCGGACCTCGTCGGGATGCACGACGATGCGACGGTCGGGTGTCCCGACGATCTGGCTGTCCTTGCCCGCATAGTCGAACAGCGACAAGACGTGGCGCATCGCCTCGAGGCGTGCCCGCTTCTTGTCGTTGCTCTTGATCACGACCCAGGGCGCGAGATCGGTGTTCGTCGCCTCGAACATCGCCTCCTTCGCC
Organism: Ilumatobacteraceae bacterium; assembly: GCA_044370995.1. Taxonomy (GTDB): domain Bacteria; phylum Actinomycetota; class Acidimicrobiia; order Acidimicrobiales; family Ilumatobacteraceae; genus VFMC01. The sequence continues at coordinate 809 of JBILUM010000304.1, forward strand.
GCTGTGTAGTCGTCCCACTTGTCGAGGGAGGCCAGATCGATGGGCGAGAGCTTCCACTGTCGCACCGGGTCGAGTTGGCGGATCACGAAGCGAGTGCGCTGCTCGAGGCGGGACACCGAGAACCACAGCTTCACGAGATGGATGTCCGATCGGACGAGCGCCTCTTCGAAGCTCGGTGCGAACCGCAGGAACTCCTCGTACTCGGCGTCCGTGCAGAACCCCATCACGCGTTCGACGCCGGCGCGGTTGTACCAGGACCGGTCGAAGATCACGATCTCCCCGGCCGACGGCAGGTGTGCGACGTAGCGCTGGAAGTACCACTGCGACCGCTCGCGGTCGGTCGGCTTGTTCAGCGCCACGACGGTCGCCCCTCGCGGGTTCAGGTGCTCGACGATCCGCTTGATCGTGCCGCCCTTGCCCGCCGCATCGCGGCCTTCGAACAGCATCACGAGACGTTGGCCGGTCGACTCGATCCACTGCTGCAGCTTGAGCAGCTCGATCTGCAACAACCGCTTCTCGATGTCGTACTCGGCACGGGTGATGCGTTGCGGGTAGGGGTAGTCCTCGCGCCACGTGTCGATGTCGGCGCCCGTGTCGGCCCACTGCAGCACGGGCTCGCGATCGGAGTAGTTCACCTGTACGCGCGACATCAGCACGCGCAGGTCTTCCGGCAGTTCGGCGAACTGCGCGGCGAGCTCCTCGTCGGACGCCACGACTGGTTCGTGGATCGCCAGCACCGGCGACTCGGCGATCGGCACGGTCCGCGTCGGTTCCTTGGCCCGCGATCGCCCCCAGAAGCGTCGCCGGCGCAGCGGCGGGTTCACGCTGATCTGCCGCCGACTCGACGACGGCCCATCGACTCGAACTCGAGCATCACTGCGCACACTCCTACGATCGGTTCCTCGCTCGGCGCATGCTGACACATCGCGCCGCGGCGGTCGGAAACGCGGCGTTCCGCAAATGCCCCACGCCGAAGGCGGCCGGCGGTCAGTCGATCGACCGGGCGAACTCGAACAACCGGACGACGTCGACCCTCTCCCCGCACGTGGTGACGAGCACGGCGAAGCCCGTCCCGTCAGCCGTCCGCTGGAGGCGCTGGGTCTGCCGCTCCGGCGTCTCGGTGTGGGCTGCGGCCACACCCCCGACACCCGCGATCGCGACGCCGGGCCGGTTCCTCGGGACAGGCTCCCACGACGGCGGGGAACCAGCTGGCATGTCACGGCAAACACCGTGTGAACAGTCGACATGCAGACGACCCGCGGCCGAGACGGCGCGATCCGTGAGGCGGGTCCGCAGCGATCGCCTCGACGGTGGCGAGGAGGACCTTCGACTCTGGCCTCCTGTATACCTGCCGGGGTATACAGGGATGGCGGTCGGCGTATCGACCGGGGACGGGAGCGACCCGCCCGATCGGAAGGAGGACGGAACATGAGCGAACACGGCTACGGCAAGGCGGTCCTCGACGAGTTGCGTCCATTGCACCGCGAACTCCGCCACGCGATCCCCGACGTGTACAAGGGCTTCGGGGAGTTCCACCACGCCGCGTTCACCGACGGCGCCCTCGACGTGAAGACCAAGGAGCTCATCGCGTTCGCGATCGGTGTGAGCCAGCGCTGCGACGGCTGCATCGCCTCCCACGCCGAAGGCGCCGCCAAGGCCGGGGCCACCCGCCAAGAAGCGGCCGAGGCCCTCGGCGTCGCCATGTTGATGAACGGTGGACCCGCCACCATCTACGCACCCCGGGCCTACGCGGCCTTCTGCGAGTTCGCGCCCGAGACGCCTGGCTGACGGGCCCCGGCCGAACTCGTCGCCGGCGGCTGGAGGTCAGACCGGCGCGGTGTGGGCGACCGTGCGGTTGCGGCCGTCGGACTTCGCCTGCAGCAGCGCCCGGTCGGCCAACGACACGAGTTCGGCGAAGTCCTCCGCCTGGGCCGAGTCGATGGCACCGGCCGACACGGTGAACGCCGGCGCGCCCGTCGGAGAACGCCGCCGACAGCTCGAGCCTGAGCCGATCGACGACGTCGGAGGCGTCGACGGCACTCGCCCGCGGCATCACGATGAGGAACTCCTCGCCTCCGTAGCGGCACAGCAGGTCGCTCTCGCGCACGACGCTGTGCAGCACCCGCGAGAACACCCGCAGGGCGCGGTCGCCGGCATCGTGGCCGTGGGTGTCGTTGAGGACCTTGAAGTGATCGAGGTCGAGGATCACCACGGCATACGGCGTGCCGCGGCTCGTCAGCAACCGCACCGCGTCCTCCAGGCTGCGCCGGTTCAGCAGACCCGTGAGCGGATCGGTGCTCGCCTGCAGTTCGCTCTGCGCCATCGCGGTGAGCAGACCGATCCGCGAGCCGAACTGCTGGGTGACGCCGGACACGAGGGTGGCGTCGGCGGTCGTGAACGGCTCGGGGTCCCGGCGCGTCAGATGGAGCACCCCGTTGGTGGAGCCCATGACGCTGACCGGCACGCACAGGGCACTCGCACAGTCGCTGCTGCGAACCTTCAGGTGCGGACAGGCATCGAGCGCATCGCTGCGGTCGAACCGGAGCGCGTGGCCGTTGCGCACGGCCGGACAACGGCGCGGCATGTCGACCGCGCACGACATGAGCGGTTCGTGACCGTCGGTCCTCGAAACGACGGCGAGGTGGGCACGGCTCGAGTCGGCCAGCAGGATCTCGCCGCGGACCCCGGGGAGGGCGAGGGACACGGCCCCGATGGCGACATCGAGCGCGCCCTCGCGATCCTCGGCCATCTCGAGTGCACGGATCACCTGCGACTCGAACAGGCGGCGATCGCTCTCTGCTGCGAGCAGCCGCTCGCGCTCGGCGGCGGTCCGGCGTTGTGCGAGCAGGAAGTGCCGCAGCGGCAGTGCGGTGAAGGCGAGGACGGCGACGGACGACATCGCCATGTAGCCGACGATGGCGCGCCAGCCCGACCACATGTTCGTGGCCCACAAGCCGCACGCGAGCGTCAGCAGCACCGCCCAGAGCACGTCGAGCGCGATCATCGGCCAGGTCGCGCTCATCGGATCGAAGCGCGCCGACCACATCCGCCGCCCGGTGGCGCGCGTCAGCGACGTGGCGTCGTCGTTCAAGCCAGTCTCCACGCCACCGTCATCGGCTTGGACGCCCGTCTCCTTGAGGGGTTTCACGATCTCGCTCGGGTCGGCCGGGGACGACGATCAGGTATCGGCGCCACGAACCGGGTCGCTCCGGGCCGGGAGCCGGGCCCTCAGCCGGGGGGCCTCGTGTGGAGGTTCGTCCGCACGATGCACGACTGACTGCCGATGCCGAGCAGGACACCGTCGGGCCGCCACAGGCGCACCTGCCCGTGCCCGATCGACCGCCGATACCCCTGCGCCTCGACGTCGAGGAGCACCCACCCGTCGTGGGGCTCGCCGTGCACGACGCGCAGGGTGTTGTCGAGGCTCGTCGCCCCGCTCATCCGTCCGATGCCGTTCATCACCGCCACCGGGACGATGTCGGCGATGAACGCCTGCGATGCCGGCGTGCCGATCCCCCATCCCGGCACCCGCGCCCAGATCGCGATGCGCCCGTTCGCCGCGTCGGCCCAGTCAGCGGGCGCGCGTCGTTCGAGCGAGCGGAAGAAGGACTGGTCGTTCGGGTCGTCGAAGGTGA
>JBILUM010000303.1:0-4443 GCA_044370995.1 Ilumatobacteraceae bacterium
CGAACTGGCCCTCGCCCGTGCGCTCGCGGTGGAACAGCGCGGCGAGGATCGCCTGCGTCAGCGTGAGCCCGGCCACCTTGTCGGCCACCAGGAACGGCGCCATCGCCGGCACCCCGTCACGCAGCTCGAACGAGTGCGCCACCCCCGACACCGCCTGGATGACGTCGTCGTAGGCAGGCTTGTCGCTCTCGCCGCTCGCGGCCGACCAGCCGTAGGCCTGGCACATCACGATGTCGGGACGCAGCAGCGACACCGAGGCATGGTCGAGCCCGAGCCGACGCAGCGGCCCCGGCCGCAGGTTGGTGACGAACACGTCGCACGACGCGATCAACCGGAGGCACGCGTCGCGCCCGGCCGGTTGCTTGAGGTCGAGGCAGACGTTGCGCTTGTTGCGCAAGAGGTTGAGCGCCACGCCCGACATGCCCGGCACCGGGCCGGGGCCCATGATCCGGTTGGTGTCGCCGGTGACGGCCTCGACGCAGATGACGTCCGCTCCGAGGTCGCCGAGCGCCTGGGTGGCATACGGGCCCATGATCACCGAGGTGAGGTCGAGCACCCTGATCCCGGCGAGCGGCCCGGGACGTGCGGAGGTGACCGGTTCGAGCGGATCCGGGGCGGCGGGCGGGGCGACGTCGTGCACGCCCCGAGTCTGTCCTGTGCCGTCCCCCCGTCCACGACTCCCCCGGGTTCGCACCGTCGGCACGGTCCGGACGGTCCGCACGGTCCGCGGGCCGGGCCGTCAGCGCGGGCGGGTGCGCGTGCCGGGTTGGCGCGGGCGGTCGCTGAACTGGCGCCCGTCGAAGTAGCCGGGGTTGGTGTCGGGCCGCCCGTGACGGCTCGTCCACCTCCAGGTGAGCGAGATCCTCGGGTTCGGCGTGTCCGCCCGCGGGATTCCGTGCAGCCAGTCGCGCTGGCAGGCACCGCCCATCACGAGCAGGTCGCCCTCCCCCGGCGTGAGCACCAGGTCGTCGGGCGCCGCACCTGCCGGGACACGTTCGACCACCTCGGCCATCGGGGCCCGGCGCCGGATCACGAACGGGCGTCGCTGACCGAGGACCACGATCGCGATCAGCGTGTCGTCGAGCCAGCGCATCTCCCGGTCGCTGTGCAGGCCCTGGAAGTCCTGACCGTCGCGGTAGAGGATCGCGGCCACCCCGGTGAACCGCTGCCGGTACGTGCTCGTGAGGTGCAGGTCGGTCTGGCGCAGCATCGGCGCCGACTCGGGCCGGAGTCCGGCGCTGAGGCGCTGCTCGGGAACATAGGTGTCGTAGCGCAGCACCTCGTTCTGGTGCCACGGCGTGTGCTCGTGCGCCTCGGCGAGGGCACCGGCCGGATCGCGCACGAACCCCGTCACCAGATCGACCCACGAGTCGGCGTCGAGCTGGATCCGTTGCACCGCAGCGCGGCGGTCGATCGCCAGGTCGGGCACCGGCGAGGGGGCCGCTGCCGGGGCGCGCTCGGGGGTGCCGTCGGTCATCGAGCCGCCACCCCGCCATCGCGCATCCAGCCATCATGCATCCGGCCATCCTGCATCCGGCCGGTCCCTCGCTGCGACCATCGACGCCGGCATCGACGCCGGCATCGACGCCGGCATCGACGGACCGGTCCTGCCGACCACGCTCTGCGTCCGGCGGTCTCGCAGCGTGCTGCTGGGGCACCGCCGACGGGTCAACCTGGGGTGGTTCCGGTTAGTGACCGTCAAGATGGCCACGGGACCCTGGAGAACCGGGCCACCCGTCGGCACGGTCACCGACATGCAGCGGGTCGAGGTCGTATGTGTGCACATGGAGCAGGGCTCCAACACCCCGGTCGTCCTGCTGCGCGAGTACGACGCCCCGCACCGGGTGCTGCCCATCCACCTCGGCGGCCCCGAGGCCGCGTCGATCGCGATGGCGCTCACCGGCCACGTGCCACCCCGCCCGCTCGCCCACGACGTCATGGCCGAGCTGCTCGGCCGGCTCGACGCCCGCGTCGACGCCGCCGAGGTGGTCGACCTGCGCAACGGCACGTTCATGGCCCATCTCACCCTCACCGGACCGCACGGCCCCGAGCAGGTCGACAGCCGGGCATCCGACGCGATCGCGCTCGCGATGCGGGTCGGCGCACCCGTGTACGTCAGCGAGGCGGTGCTCGTCGCTGCCGGCGCGTCGCCGCAGCTGCTCGTCGACGACTGGTTCGACGACGACCACGACGACGACCACGACGACCTGGACGACGACCCGATGGCCGACGACCTGCGCGACCTTCGCGACCTCCACCACGACCGACACGGGCGCGGCAGGCAGTGGCGCGACGACCACCTCGCCGGACCGGCGCTCGATGTCGAGGTGGCCCGGTTCCGCGCCTTCCTCGATCTGGTCGAAGCCGACGACTTCTCGCCCGGTCGCTGACCGGACCCGCTCGGGCGATCCCGGGGAAGGTCGGGGCCCTCGACGGCACGTGTGCGCTGCACCTGGCGACGCCGACGGCCGCAGCATCACGATCGCCGTGGGTGAACCTGGCTCGCCGAGATCGCGGCAGCGATCGGATCGGCGAACCGACCGCGCCGGTACGCGTCACTCGTCGGCAGGCAGGTCGCCGGCCGCGCGAAGACGGGGCCGGAGCACACGCCGCCAGACGATCACAGCGACGAGCACGACGACGGCCACGATCACCGCGCCCTGCAGCAGTCCGACGACATCGCCGACGCGCTCCCACTGGTCGCCGAGCACCGCGCCCGCACCGATCAGCGCCGCGTTCCACACGGCGCTCCCGATGGCTGTGAAGACGGTGAACCTGCCGAAGGGCATCCGTCGGAATCCCGCCGGTATCGACACGATCGATCGGATCAGCGGGATGCACCGCCCGATCAGCACAGCCGCATCGGATCGCCGGTCGAACCACTCCTCGGCCCGTTCCAGATCGCGCTCGGTGAGGCGGAACCACTTGCCGTGGCGCACCACGAAGCCGCGCAGGCGCACCGGTCCCACCGCGGCGGCGATGCCGTAGAGGATCCACGCGCCCACGACCGAGCCCACCGTCGCGGCCGCCACCATCCCCGGCAACGATGCGTCACCACGGCCGGCGACGAAGCCGGCGAGCGGCAGCACCACCTCGGACGGGATCGGTGGGAACACGTTCTCCAGGGCGACGAGGAGGGCGACACCGAGATATCCCAGTGCCTCCACCACATCGGCCACGCGGTCGGTCAGGTCGTCGAGCACGATGGGTCCAAGGGGGCCGGGGACGAGGGGTCCGGGGAAGGGGTCGTGCCATTCTGGTCGGCGACGGGCCGCGCGTCCACGCATCCCCCGAATGCACGCCCTCACCACCGAGGTGCTCACGCAGGCCGGACGAACTCGGCGGATAGCGTGACCTGCGTGGACCAGCCCGCCGACACCCCGCTCCTCCAGCGCATCCGGGCCTCGGTGATCGGTGACGACCAGGTGATGGACGGGCCGTTCGGCCCGCGCCGCATCACCTATGCCGACTACACCGCGTCCGGCAGGGCACTCGGGTTCATCGAGGACTTCCTGCGCGAGGAGGTGCTCCCCCGCTACGCCAACACCCACACCGAGTCGTCGGGCACCGGGTTGCAGACCACGCGCCTGCGCGAGGACGCGCGTCGGATCATCCACGAGGCCGTCGGCGGGTCGGGTCCGGACGCGGGCGAGGACGAGACGTGCGTCATCTTCTGCGGTTCGGGCAGCACCGGTGCGATCGACAAGCTGATCGGCATCCTCAACCTGCGCATCCCGGCCGACCTCGACGCCCGCTACCACCTGTCCGACCACATCCCGGCCGACGACCGACCCGTCGTGTTCGTCGGTCCGTTCGAGCACCACTCCAACGAGATCCCGTGGCGTGAATCGATCGCCGATGTCGTCGTCATCCCCGAGGACGCCGACGGCCACGTCGATCTCGCCGCGCTCGAGGCCGAGCTCGTCGCGCACGCCGATCGGCGACTGAAGATCGGTTCGTTCTCGGCCGCGTCGAACGTCACCGGCATCGTGTCCAACACCTGCGCGATCGCCGACGTGCTGCACCGCCACGGCGCCCTGTCGTTCTGGGACTTCGCCGCGGCAGCGCCCTACGTCGACATCGAGATGAACCCGTCGTGCGCCGAGCACCCGCTGGCCCACAAGGACGCGGTCGTGCTGAGCCCGCACAAGTTCGTCGGCGGACCCGGCACCCCCGGGGTGCTGATCGTGCGCCGGTCACTGCTGCACAACCGGGTGCCCGACGTGGTGGGCGGCGGCACGGTGGCCTACGTGAACCCCACCGAGCACCGCTACCTCGACGACCCGGTGCACCGCGAGGAGGCCGGCACGCCGGCGATCATCGAGTCGATCCGCGCCGGGCTCGTGTTCCAGCTGAAGCAGGCCGTCGGTGTCGACACGATCCGCGCCCACGAGGAGGCCTACTGGCGGCGTGCCATCGGGGCCTGGTCGGCCAACCCGTCGC
>JBILUM010000306.1:0-4439 GCA_044370995.1 Ilumatobacteraceae bacterium
CGGCCGCGGGCACAAGGGTCGATGCTACCGGCGCACCCGGCCGGTTCCCACGCGTCGCGGACCGGCCGGCAGGCCCCACGCCGGACGCGGCGTCCCAGCTCAGAGGGTGCGTGGACGCCGTGCCCGCACCAGGAGCAGGCCGATCATGACGAGTGCCGAGCCGAAGACGAGCAGCTGCAGCACTTCGCCACCGGTGACGGGCAGCTGGCTGGCCGACGGCACGCTCGAGGCCGGGATGGCGGGCGGCGCCGAGCGGTGGATGCCGGCGTCCCAGCCGAGGTCGCTCTCACCGGGCGTGAGCTGGGTCGCGGCGGCCCGGCCGGTGACCGGGTCGACGTCGGAGTCGACGGCGTCGTCGGTGCCGATGTCGAGGCCGGAGTCGAGGCCGGTGACGGTCGTGCCGGCGGGCAGGTTCGAGACCCCGACCGACCACGTGCCCGGCCGGAGCCCGGCGAAGCGGTAGATGCCGTCGCCGTCGGTGGTGACGCTGTCGACCGACGTGCCCGTCGGGCCGTAGAGCGACACGACCACCCCCGGCACGCCGGGCTCGCCCGGATCCTGCAGGCCGTCGAGATCGATGTCCTCCCAGACCCGGTCGCCGATCGAGGCTCGCTGGAACACGCCGGCGTCGACCGTCGGGTCGTGCTCGCCCGAGGTCAGCTGCACCAGCGGTGACTGGCCCGTCGACAGATGTGCGTCGGCATCGAGCGCGTCGTCGGCACCGATGTCACGTGCAGTGGCGGTGTAGCCGTTCGGAAGGGAGAACTGCACGAAGTAGCCGCCGGGGCGCAGCCCCTCGAAGCGGTACAGGCCGTCGTTGTCGGTGGTGGCTGAGGCCAGGCTGGAGCCGCCATCGGTGAACAGGCGAACCTCCACGCCGACCGCTGGAGCTTCGCCGTCGTCCTGGTGGCCGTCGAGGTCGCGGTCGTACCAGACGCGGTCGCCGAGCGAGGCGAACCGGTAGACGCCGAGGTCCCATGTGAGGTCGTTCTCGCCGCCGTCGAGGCGGGTGGGCACGGTTCGCCGGGTGGCGACGTCGACGTCGGAGTCGACGGTGTCGTCGAGGCCGGTGTCACGGTCGGTGATCATGTGGCCGGCGGGCGGGGCGAACTCGAGCAGGTAGGTGCCGGGGTTCACGCCGGTGAAGGCGTAGGTGCCGGCGGTGTCGGTGGTCGTCGTCGCGACCACCACGTCGTCGGGGGTCAGCAGCCGCACCGTGACACCGGCGATGCCGGGCTCTGTGTCGAGGCCGTCCTGCACGCCGTCGACGTCGGCGTCGAGCCACACCCGATCGCCGATCGAGGCGACGAGCGGCTTGTAGCCCGACGGGTCGTCGTCGACCGGGTTGGGCAACGTGCCGGTGGATGGCGGGACCGGGGTGCCGGTGACGCTGCCGAGGTTCACGTCGTCGAGCCCGGCGAACTGGGGTGTGGCGACACCGGTCTCGATGCAGCTGATCGACCGACCGGGCAGGAGCAGGCTCGGGCTGCCGGGCAGCACCGGGCAGCTGATCGCCCCTTCGAGATCGTCGACGACGGCGATCGCCGCGAGCGGCCAGTCGCCGGAGTTGGTGACGACGTACCGCCACACCACGCCGGTGCCAGCGTCGATCTGCGGGCGGGTGGGTGCCGTGTCGGCGTCCTGGTCGTCGGTGTACGTCTCGATCGTGATCGCCGGGGTGGGCACGAAGGCGTGCGTGGGATCGCTGACCGGCCCGACCGAGGTGGGGCCGGTCGGGTTGCTGATCGTGTCGACGCCGGTGGCGGTGCCGGTGGTGCCGTACTGGCCGGCGACGGTGTCGGCGAGCGAGAGCGGGCCGGACAGCACACACCACGAGGTGGCGCCGGCGGCGAGGGTGAGACCCTGGCAGACGAGGCCGCGGCGGTCGTCGACCACCTGCACGTCGGTGAGCGTCACGTTGCCCGTGTTGGTGACGGCGTACGCCCACCACACGCCGGTGGCGTCGGGCACCGCGTGGTTGGCGACCATGTCGGCGCCGCCGGGCAGGTCGGCGTCGTCGGTGCCCGTCACCGTCGGCGGCGCGACGGTGAGCAGTCCGCCGGTGGTGGGACCGGGATCGGCGAGCAGGGTGTAGGTCTTGATCCCCAGGCCGGGGTCGGTGCCGAAGTGGTGCGACAGCTCGGTGACGGGGGCGAGCGCGCCGGTGGTGCCGGGCACCAGTTCGGCGTCGGCCGTCAGCGTTGCCACGTCGGCGTACTGGCCACCGGTGGCGTCGCCCGCGGCGGTGCAGGTGAGCGTGCCACCGACGGCGAGCGTGAACGGCTGGCCGTTGCCGGCGCCGCCCGCGTTGCAGTCGATCTCGCTCTGGTCGATGCGGTCGTCGGTGATCTGCGCGTTCGACAGCGCGACGTTGCCGGTGTTCGTGGCCACGTAGGTCCACGTGACGGCGCCGCCGGTGACGATGACCGGGTTGGTGCTGCCGTCACCCGGCGGGCAGCCGCCCGACGGTCCGGTCGCCCCGGTCGGGGTGTCGGCGTCGCAGCCGTTGGTGGCCTGCACGAGCGACATGACGGGCGACGGCTGGAACAGCCCGACGTCCACCGACAGGTTGGAGCTCGCGTCGCTGTCGCCGTCGCCGGTGGGCTCGGTGCCGACCGCGAGTTCGACGTGTCCGGCGAGCGCGTTGCCGGTGACGGCGGCGCCGCCGTTGTTGTCGTGGTCGGTGTCGTCGTTGGCGTCGCCGGCGTCGGCCCCCGACGAGGTGCGCCAACCGGACGGGACGGCCACCTGCACGCGATAGGTGGCGGGTCGCAGGTTGCCGAACCGGTAGCGGCCGTCGGCATCGGTGATCGTGCCCCCGGGTGCGTCGTCGAGCGTGTCGAGCACACCGTCGGGGCCGACCTCGATCTCGGTGGTGCCGTCGGCGGCGAACAGCCGCACGGGCACGTCCGGCACGCCGGGCTCGCCGATGTCGAAGGTGCCATCGTCGTCGAGATCGGACCACACGAGGTTGCCGACGCTCACCGGACGCCAGAGTCCGAAGTCGACCGTGTAGTTCGCGTCGTCGTCGCTGGCCGGGTCGGTGACGCCGACCGGGGCGGTGTCCACGTCGGCGGTCGGCTCGGCCGTCGGGGTCAGGTCGAGCGCGGCCGAGCGCACCGAGGTGCCGCCGTCGTCGAGGGTGCCGTCGTCGAGGGTGCCGTCGTCGAGGGTGCCGTTGTCGTCGTCGTCATCGGTGTCGAGGTCGACGCCGGGACCGGGCTCGGAGTCGCCTTCGCCGCTGCGGCCGATGGAGCTCCGGTACCCGGCGGGGGCGACGACCTCCACCTCGTAGCGGCCTGCGGACAGCAGCGGGAACAGGTAGCGCCCGTCGATGTCGGTCGTGGTCGTCGCGAGCACGGAGGCGCCCTGGTGCAGCACGACGGTGACGCCCTGGAGGCCTGGCTCGCCGACGTCGACGGTACCGCTGTCGTCGGCGTCGTCCCACACGAGGTTGCCGATCGAGAGCGGGCGGAAGAAGCCGAAGTCGACGGTGGCGTTGGCGCGCACGTCCTCGGTGTCGTCGGCGTGACCGGGGGTCGCCGGCTCACCGGTCGGTTCGAACGGTCCGAGCGCAACGGGCTCCGAGCGAACGATGGCGCCGCTGACGTCGGTGGCGCCACCGTTGTCGTCGCCGTCGGTGGCGACGGCGTCGGGGTCTGGTGCCGACGCCCCTTCGTACGGGCCGATCGCCGACGCGTTCTGGCCGGTGCTCGATCGGTACCCGTCGGGCGTCACCACTTCCACCACATAGGTGCCGATGGCCAGGTCGGTGAAGCGGTAGTAGCCGCCGCTCGAGGTGGTCCGCGACGCGAGCGCCGCGCCGTCGGGCAGTCCGTTGTCGTCGACGTCGGCGTACAGGCGGACCGCAACGCCGTCGATGCCCGGCTCGCCCACCTGGAACACGCCGTCGTTGTTGCGGTCGTCCCACACCATGTCGCCGAGCGCGTACCGGGAGGCGTACCCCACGGCGTAGGTGTGGTCGTTCTGACCGGCACCGCCGAGGATGACCGAGATCTCTCCCGTCGTCTCGTCGGCGTCGGAGTCGATCGTGTCGGTTGCGCCGTTCGCGCCCGTGGCGTCGCGACGCGTGATCGCTCGCGGCGTCCCGCCGATGGTGACCGAGGTGGGGAACGTGATCGTGGCGGTGGCGCCCTCGGTCATCTGCGGCACGCCGAACTCGACGCCGAGCGCGTCGGCGAACCGACCGTCGCTCGAGAACCGGTACATCCCGAAGCTGTCGGTGACGACCGTGTAGGTGCTCGCGCCGATCTCGAGGCTGACGGGCACGCCGGGCACGACCGGCTCGCCGGCGTCCTGGACGCCGTTGCCGTTCTCGTCCGACCAGACGCGGCTGCCCACCTCGACCGGCGCCATGTCGCAGAGAGCGATCAGGTCGCCGAGGCCGTTGACCTTGCCGAAGGTGAGCGTCTTGGTGC
>JBILUM010000307.1:0-4438 GCA_044370995.1 Ilumatobacteraceae bacterium
AACGTCGACCTCGCCGAGGAGTTCACCCGCCTGATCGTCGCCCAGCGAGGCTTCCAGGGCAACGCCCGCGTGATCACCACCTCCGACGAGGTGCTGCAGGAGGTCGTGAACCTGCGCCGCTGATCCTCACCGGGATCTCGTCCCGCCGGTCGAGCCGGCCGCCGGCACACGCGCCGACGCACCCGTCGCCGCAGGGTGCGGCGTTGATCGACAGATCGACGTCGCACCAGACAGTCAGGGGGGACGAGTTCCGACACCGGGTCCGACGGACCCACCTCGAATCGCAGGAGCACCACGAGACCGATGTCAGACACCGCACCCGAACCCGGCACCGCCAAGAACGGGCGACGCCGCCGAGGAGAATCGAAGCCGTACGACTTCCGCCGGCAGAGCACGCTCTCGCGCGAGCACGTGCGCACCATGCAGATCGTGCAGGAGACGTTCGCTCGCGGCTTCTCGACGATGCTCGCATCTCAGCTGCGCAGCGTGGCGCAGGTGACCATCCAGACGATCGAGCAGCGTTCCTACGACGAGTACGTGCGCGAACTGGCCAACCCCAACCTGATCACGATGCTCAGCCTCGAGCCGTTGACCGGCGCGGCGATCTTCCAGCTGCCGCTCGAGGTCGCGTTCGGCGCGATCGAGCTGATGATGGGAGGTGCCAGCCACCTCGAGCACCCCGGCCGGCCCCTCACCGAGCTCGAGCTCCAACTGATCCGGGGCATCCTCGAACCGATGCTGCCGGAGATGCGCTACGCCTTCGAGCCCGTGGTGGCCACGGACCCGAAGATCATGAGCCAGGAGTCGAACCCGCAGTACGCGCAGATCGCTGCGCCGACCGACATGGTGATCGTGGTCTCGTTCGACATCCGCGTCGAGAACGTCGCCGGCACGGCCACGCTCTGCATCCCCTTCTCGAGCCTGCAGCCGCACCTCGAGGCGCTGTCGGCGTCCTCGCTGTACGGCAGCCAGTCGTTGCACAACATGGCCGAGACGCGCGCTCGCCTGCACGAACTCATCGGCGAGGCGCCCGTGACCGTGTCGGCCCAGTTCCGCCAGATCGAGATGACGGCCGATGCGATCGTGAAGCTGCGCGTGGGCGACATCCTCCCGCTCAGCCATCCCCTCGACGAGCCGCTCACGCTGATCGTGGGCGAGACGCCGACGTACCGCGCCCGCATCGGCCGGAAGAACCGCCGGGTGGCGATGCTGATCGACAGCAAGGCCGACCCGAACGCGACGTCGTCGCCGATCAAGCCGCTGATGCTGACCACACCCGGTGCCCGCTGATCCGACCTGCCTGACAGATCGGGCCAGGACGACACAGTCCACGTCATCCAGGCCCGATCCGGAACCACACCGGGCGAGATCTGGAGGGCACCCCCGGGCATCCTCCGGATCCATGACAGGCCTCACGGCGAAACAGGAGTTGACGTGACGGACACAGCCATCTCGCGAGCGAGCTTGATCGCCGGCATCGAAGCAGCCGCACTCGTGCTGGCGCAGAAGCTCGGTCTCGGCGACGAGACGCGAGCGAGCGATGACTGGCCGATCGACGAGGGCGACGCCGTCCTCAACATGCCGTTCGAGGGCGACCCGACGAGCTCGCTCGTCCTGGCCGTCAACGACGATGTCGCCGAGCGCCTCCTCGCCAACGCCTCCCTGTTGAACTCGACGTTCGCCGAGGCGACCGAGGCGATCAACACTTCTGCCGGCACGTCCTTGCGCCCCACCGCGGTGGCCAAGGCGGAAGTGGTGCAGCCGTCGTTCATCGCCGAGATCGTCGACAACGGATCCCTCACCGCGCTCGTCGGACTCACGATGCCGATGGAGGAGCCGACGTACGAGCCCGAGCCGCAACCCGTGGCCAAGGCGTTCGAGCCGGCGGCGCTCGACGCCGGCTACGGCGGTGGCCTCGCAGCGGTGCTCGGCGGCGGGGTGCCGGCATCGTCGTTGAGCGTGCTCCACGACGTGGAGATGGTGGTGACCGCCGAGCTCGGTCGGACCACGATGCAGGTGCGCGACCTGCTGGGCCTCGCGCCCGGCATGGTGGTCGAGATCGACCGTGCGGCCGGCTCGCCGATCGACCTGCTCGTGAACGGGCGCAAGATCGCCGCCGGGGAGGTGGTGGTGATCGACGAGGAGTTCGCTATCCGGATCACCCAGATCACTCCGACCGGCGAGCACTCCCGATGACCGACGTCAGCTTCGTGGACCTCGTGGTCCGGATGATCGTGTCGCTCGGAGTCGTGCTCGGCCTGATGTTCGGCGCCTACTGGATCATCCGCCGCCGGCAGGGATTCGCGCCGTTGAGCTCACCGAGCCCTCGACGTGCACCCGCCGGTGGCGGGTCTCGGTCGATGCACTCGGCCACGTCGACCCTCGGCGGCATCGGTGGGTTCGGATCGCGTAGCGGTGCTGGTCGCAGCGGTACCTCGCGCAGCGCCGGCAACCGCCGCGGCCTGCGCGTGCTCGGCCGCGTCGGTGTCGGCCGCACCACGCAGGTGGTGGCCGTGCAGTTCGCGGAGAAGGTCTATCTGCTGGCCGCGTCCGACCAGGCGGCCCCGGCCGTCCTGGCCGAGCTCGACATGGCCGCGTGGCTCGCCGCGACCGAGGCCGACGACGACGCGTCCGCCGGCGTCGGTGCGCCCATCGTGCGCGAAGCGATCGATCCGACGGCACCGCGACCGAGCGGCCTGCTCGAGTCGCTGCGCGAAGCAACGACGCGACGTGGCTGAGTCCACCCTGCTGCACGACCGTCCCACGGTCCGCACGCCGCCGGAGAGGCGCCGGTTCGCGCGCCTGGTGTTCGTCGTCGCGATCGCGTTCGTAGCGGCCGGCCTCGGCGCCCTGCTGTCGCCCGGCACCGCGCTGGCCGCGGGGTCCGCAGCGGCCGTCGCACCGGCCGTGGCGCCGACGCCGCCCGAGGTCCCCGAGATCCCCGAGGTCTCCGATCCGTTCGACCGCCCGACGGGGAACACCGGCTCGCCCGGCGTCGACGAAGGCGACGAGTCCGACGCCAGCATCGACGTGAACTTCCCGAACGTCACGGAGGAATCGTCGAACACCGTCGTCATCATCCTGCTGCTCACGGTGCTGTCGATCGCGCCGAGCCTGCTCGTGCTGTGCACGTCGTTCACGCGCATCGTGATCGTGCTCTCCCTCACCCGCAACGCGCTCGGCATCCCCACGGTGCCGCCGCAGCAGGTGGTGGTGGGCCTCAGCCTGTTCCTCACGCTGTTCGTGATGGGCCCCACCCTGAGCGAGATGAAAGAGGTCGCGCTCGACCCCCTCCTGGCCGGCGAGATCACCACCGGCGACGCACTCGATGCAGCCCAGGGACCCCTCCGCGAGTTCCTGCTGGCGCACACCCGCGAAGGCGAGCTCGAGATGTTCCTCGACGCCTCCAAGACCGAGACGCCGGTGGCGCGCGACGAGGTGCCCCTCAACGCGCTGATCCCGGCGTTCGTGCTCTCCGAGTTGAAGAGCGGCTTCATCATCGGGTTCGTGATCTTCATCCCGTTCCTCATCATCGACCTGGTCGTCTCAGCCGTACTGATGGGACTCGGGATGATGATGCTCCCACCGTCGTTCGTGTCGTTGCCCTTCAAGCTCCTGCTCTTCGTGATGCTCGATGGCTGGATGTTGGTCGTCGGCACGCTCCTCACCTCCTACGGATAAGCGAGGACCCATCCCATGACCAGTCAACAAGTGATCGACATCGGCACCCGTGCCCTGATCGTGACGGCCAAGGTGGCCGGACCGTTCCTGGCTGTCGTGCTCGCGGTCGGCATCGTCATCGGCCTCCTGCAGTCGGTGACCCAACTGCAGGAGCAGACGCTCACGTTCGTGCCCAAGCTCATCGGCAGCGCGATCGTCATCGCCGTCAGCGGCAACTGGATGCTGGCGACGATGGTGTCGTTCGGCCACGAGCTGATGGACAGCGTCCCCGCGCTGCTCAACGGCTGACGGCCCACACAGCGCCATGCGTCTCTTCGTCGACCCGGCGACCCTCGTGGGGTTCTGCCTGGTGTTGGTGCGCGCCGGCGCGTGGGTGGCCATCTGCCCGCCGTTCAACACGCCGGCCGTCCCGCCACGTGTTCGCGTCGGCATCGCCGTGTCGATCGCGCTGCTACTCGGCAACCAGGTCGGCAAGCAGGTGCAGAGCCTCGAGACAGCGAACCTCGTGGGGATGCTGTTCACCCAACTCCTCGCTGGTTTCACACTCGGGCTGTTCGTCTACGTGATCTTCTCGGCGATCCAGTCGGCCGGTGAACTGATCGACCTCCAGGTCGGCTTCAGCATGGGTGCGGTCATCGACCCGATGTCGGGCAACCAGTCGACGCCCGTCGGCCGTCTCCACCAACTGGTCGGCGTCGCGATCCTGTTCGCGATCAACGGCCACGTGCTGATCGTGCGTGGGTTCATCCGATCGGTC
>JBILUM010000308.1:0-4424 GCA_044370995.1 Ilumatobacteraceae bacterium
AGACGCGAGATGGCGGAAGTCGGAAGGCGTCGGCCACGACCTCGTCGTCGGGCACCACCTTCGCCATCAATGCCGCCAGGGCGCGGCGCTCGGCGACGGTGAGCCGGTCGATCGCCGCCGGCGGTGAGGTCATGGTGCGCCGCACCTCGCCCGCCACCCGCTCACCCGCCGGCGTGAGCGCGATCTCCTTCACCCGACGATCGGTCGGGCTCGTCCGTCGTTCGGCCAGGCCGGTCTCCTCGAGGCGGTCGACCACGGACGTGATGTACGAGGCGTCGCAGGTCATCCGTGCCGCCATGTCGCTCATGCGCATCGGGCCCTCGTGGAGCATGGTGAGCGCAAATCCATGGGGCGGGGTGAGCTCGTGACGCAAGAGGATGGCGAACATCGAGTCTCGAGCCGAGGCGAAGAGCGTCATCATGCGCGACCAGAGAAGGTCGTCGTGCGAAGACGGTGGCCGGGCCATGCCGCCATGGTAGCGAACCTCTGCATGACCTTCACCGTGCAAGACATTTGACCGAACTCATTTGACTTGTATCAACAATCAGCTAGCGTGAACCACATGTCCTCGCACCCTCCCTCCACGGGTTCGGCGATCGTCGCCGACTCGCTCGTGAAGCACTACGACGACGTGCACGCACTGCAAGGCGTGTCGTTCCAGGTACCCACCGGCACCGTCCTCGGTCTGCTCGGCCCGAACGGCGCCGGCAAGACCACCGCCGTCCGCATCCTCACCACGATCCTGCAACCCACGTCGGGCCGGGCCGAGGTCGCCGGCGTCGACGTCGCGGCCCACCCGCACGAGGTGCGTCGTCGAATCGGTCTCGCCGGTCAGTACGCGGCGGTCGACGAGAACCTCACGGGTCACGAGAACCTCACGCTCGTGGGTCGGCTCAACCATCTGCCCAAGGCGGTGGCCCGCGAACGCTCGGTCGAACTGCTCGAGCAGTTCCACCTCACCGACGCCGCTCACCGTCCGGCCCGCACCTACTCCGGCGGCATGCGCCGGCGACTCGACCTCGCGGCCGCGCTCGTCGCGCATCCGCCCGTGCTGCTGCTCGACGAGCCGACCACCGGGCTCGACCCGGCGAGCCGGCAGGACCTGTGGGACGTGATCGCGTCGCTCGTGTCCGACGGCACGACCGTGCTGCTCACCACCCAGTACCTCGAGGAGGCCGATCGGCTGGCCGACCGGATCGTCGTGATCGACGGCGGTCTCGTGGTCGCCGAGGGCACGCCCGCCGAGCTGAAGTCGACGCTCGGCGAGACGGTGGTGGCGCTGTCGTTCCGGCACTCGGACCTCGCCGTGCGGGCCGCCGACATGCTCGGCGACGTCGGTGGGTCGCGCTCGACCACGGACGACTCGGTGGTGTCGATCCCCCTCCGCGGCGGCGCGTCGACCGTGCGCGACGTGCTCAACCTGCTCCACGCCCACGACCTCGAGGTCGGCCGCATCGACCTCCACGAGCCCACGCTCGACGACGTCTTCATCAGTCTCACCGGCACGAACCGAGCACACTCATGATCGCGACCACCTCGCCCGGTCAGCCCACCTTCGATCCGGCCGTCGGCACCTCCGACGGAGGGATCGGCTGGGCGATCCGCGACACGCTGGCGATGACCGGCCGCAACCTCACCGCGATGCGACGCGTGCCGCAGGTGCTCGTGTTCTCGCTGGTGCAGCCCGTGATCTTCGTGTTCATGTTCCGCTACGTGTTCGGTGGTGCGATCCAGATCCCCGGCCAGAACTACGTCGACTACCTGATGCCCGGGATCTTCGCCCAGACCGTGTCGTTCGGCGCCATCAACACCGCCGTCGGACTGGCCGAGGACAAGGGCAAGGGGCTGCTCGAACGACTGCGCTCGCTCCCGATGTCGCGCGCCGCAGTGCTCGGCGGACGGGTGCTCGCCGACACGGTGCGCAACACCGTCGTCGTGGTGCTGATGGTGTTCATCGGTCTCCTGGTCGGCTTCCGCACGCACACCAACCTGCCCCTCGTCATCGCGGGCATCGCGGTGCTCGTGTTCTTCGGGGTGGCGCTCGCGTCGATCTTCGTCCTGATCGGCCTCAGCGTGCCCAACGGCGAGGCGGCGCAGGCCGCCGCCTTCCCGCTGCTCGCACCACTCACGTTCGCGTCGAGCGCGTTCGTCGATCCGAGCACGATGCCCGGCTGGCTGGAGTGGTGGGCGCGGCGCCAACCGCTCAGCAAGACGACCGAGGCGGTGCGCGCGCTGATGCTCGGCGGGCCGACCGCCGGACCCGTCACGGCGTCGTTGCTCTGGTCCGTCGGCATCATCGCGGTCATGGCACCGCTCGCCATCGCCAAGTACCGCAAGGCCTGACCCTCGCCCCGGCCCGGCCCGACCGCACGATCGGGCGAGGTCGACCCACCGCACGTACGGTTCGGGGTCATGCGTTCCTCCCGTCCTTCGGCCGCAGCCGTCGCGCTGATCGCGATCCTCGGCAGCGCCGGCATCGCCCACTTCGCCAAGCCGGACTTCTTCGATCCGCTCGTGCCGAACTGGATGCCGGGTTCGGCACGGCTCACCACGTATCTCAGCGGTGTCGTCGAGCTCTCGGCTGCGATCCTGGTGGCGATCCCGCGCACCCGGCGTTTCGGCGGGTGGTTCGCGCTGGCCACCTTCGCCGCGGTCTACCCCGCCAACATCCAGGCGGCGCTCGACGGTGGCATGAAGGACATGGACCCGCCGTTCGACTCGGCGGCCGCCGCCTGGTTGCGGCTGCCGTTCCAGCTCCCACTGTTCTGGCTCGCCTGGCGGGTCGCACGCGAAGGGCGCCCCGGCTCATGAGCGCCGCAGGAGCCGCCCGTCGCGTGCTGCTCGTCACCAAGGGGCACCCGTTCGAACGCGAACCGTTCCTCGCGATGTTCGACGCCATGGTCGCCGCCGGCGAGATCGTCTACGAGCACGTCGAGCATCCCGATGCACCGGCACGGCTGAGCCCCGACGGTCTCACCAGCGCCACCCTCGACGGCGTCGACGCGATCGTCTTCTACGACATGCCCGGGCTCGCGTTCACCCGTGGCGAACCTCCGCTCGACCTGGTCCCGCCCAGCGACGCGCTGACGGCCGGCATCGAGGCGCTGCTGCGAGCCGGCGTCGGCATGGTGTTCCTGCACCACGCGATGGCGTCGTGGCCCACATGGCACCGTTACGCCGAGATCGTCGGCGCCCGGTTCCACTACGCCGCAGGCGACCTGTGGGGCGACCACTGGCCCGACTCCGGCTACCTGCTCGAGGTCGACCACACCGTCGAGGTGCTCGCACCCGACCATCCGGTCTGCGCCGGCCTCCCGGCCACGTTCGACCTGCACGACGAGCTCTACCTCATCCCGCCGGTCGCGCCGGGCGTGACCCCGTTGCTGCGCACCACGTTCCCGATGACCGACGACCACTTCTTCTCCGCCGACGAGGCGATCCGCGGTCGGCGCGACTCGCGAGCCGGGTGGTCGCACCCCGCCGGGCCCGATCTGGTCGGGTGGACCCACGTCGTCGAGCGGTCGCCGGTGGTGTACCTGCAGCCGGGCGACGGGCCGAGCAGCTACGCCGACCCGAACGTGCGCCGGCTGATCGCCAACGCCATCTCGTTCGTCGCCGACTCGTCACCCCACTGATCCGGTCGACCGATCCGGCCGACCGATCCGGTCGACCGGTCAGCCGGTGAAGTAGCCCATCACATCGGCGACGAGATCGACCGAACCCTGGTTGTTGGAGAACGCGACCGACCCGTCGGGGCCGACCCTGGCCAGCACCATGTTCGGGATCACCTGGCCGGCGACGACGTTCAGGTTCGACGCGAGCGGACGGTCACCACCCGTCGGGTACACCGTGATGAAGGTGTCGCGATCGGGCGTCACCGCGGTGACGTTCATCAGCACCGCGCTCACGCCCGACCCGGGGATGCCCGCCTGTCCGGTGAGCTTCATGACGAGCGCGTCCTGTCCGACCTTGGCGACGGGAACACCGATGCCCTCGCGGGTGTCGAGGACGCGTGCCGGCTGCACCGCGACGAGTCGACCCGGCGCGTTGTCCGCGAAGGCCGCGACCACATCCACCACGACGTGTGCCGCGCCGGAGTTGTTGTAGATGCTCACCCTGCCGTCGGTCCCCACGCGGGCGAGCACCATGTTCGGCACCGTCTGGCCGCGCACCATGTTCACGCTCGACGCGAGCGGGCGGGCATCGCCCGCTGGGA
Source organism: Ilumatobacteraceae bacterium (assembly GCA_044370995.1). Classification (GTDB taxonomy): domain Bacteria; phylum Actinomycetota; class Acidimicrobiia; order Acidimicrobiales; family Ilumatobacteraceae; genus VFMC01. The sequence continues at coordinate 4,217 of JBILUM010000308.1, forward strand.
ACACGGTGAGGAAGCTGCCATTGGTCGGTTCGGTGACCGTGACGTTGAGTGCGACCGCCTTCGCGTTCACCGGGACACCGCCCCGATCGGTGACCTTCAGACTCACCGTCGAGCCACCGGCCACCGCGCCGAGCACGTCGCCCGTGCCGTCGCGAGTGTCGAGCAGTCGCGCCGGGGTGAGGGCACGGAGGCGCAGGTTGCTCGAGGG
>JBILUM010000309.1:0-4406 GCA_044370995.1 Ilumatobacteraceae bacterium
TCGGTACGCGGTGGCCGGTGCCCCGGCCGACTGTGCGCAGGCGGTCGATGCGCTGATCGAGGCCGGTGCGACGAGCGTGGTGCTGGTGCCGCGAGTGGGGACGGGGCCGGAGCAGGACGCACAGGTGCGGCGCTTCGTCACCGACGTGGTGCCGCTGCTGTCGCGCTGAGATCCCGGCCCTGTCAGAGCGTGCCGGCGTCGAGTCGGCGGAGCACCTCCACGGCACGCTCGCGCACCGCGGGCAGATCGGACAGGCGTTGCGCGGCCCGGACCTGTTGGGCGACGCGGGCGTTGCGCACGAACCGGTCCTCGTGACGGGCGAGGAAGTCCCAGTAGAGCGTGGTGAACGGACACGCGTCCGGACCGGTGCGCTTGGTGCGATCGAATCGGCAGCCGCGGCACGAGTCGCTCATCTTGTCGATGTAGGCGCCGCCGGCCGCGTACGGCTTGGTGGCCATGCGCCCGCCGTCGGCGTGCAGCGCCATGCCCACCACGTTCGGCACCATCACCCATTCGGCTCCGTCGACGAAACCAGCCCACATCCAACGCGTCATCGCCTGCGGATCGATGCCGGCAAGGAGGGCGAGGTTGCCGAGGATCATCAGTCGCTGGATGTGGTGCACCCAGCCGTGGTCGTGGAGCGTCTGCAGCGTGGTCGCGAGGCAGCGCATCTCGGTGGGCGCGGCGCCGGTGAACGCCGGCGGGATGGGTCGGTGTGCCTCGAGCACGTTCGACGCGGCGTACTCGCGGCCCCAGAGCCAGTAGATGCCCCACACGTACTCACGCCAGCCCACCACCTGGCGGATGAAGCCCTCGGCGCTCGCGATCGGCACGTGTCCGGCGCGATGGGCCGCCTCGGCCGCGGCCACCACCTCGCCCGGGCGCAGCAGTCCGAGGTTGAGGTACTGGGCGAGCAGGCCGTGAGCGAGATGCCAGCTCGCGGTGAGCATCGCGTCCTCGTGCGGCCCGAACCGGGGCAGCAGGTGTTCGACGAAGTGGTCGAGACGACGCAGCGCCTCGGCCCGTGAGGTGGCCCAGGTGCCATCGGGCGGTGCGCCCCAGGTGGACACCGATCGATCCGCGAGGTCGGCGAGCACACGGTGATCGACGTCGTCGAGCGGCGTGACGAGCGGGGCGGGCCAGTGGTTGCGCCCGTCCTTCGGCGGTCGTTCGCGGTTCTCGGCGTCGTAGTTCCACCGACCGGTCAGTGGTTCGTCGCCGTCCATCAGCACGTCGAGGCGGCGTCGCTGCCAGCGGTAGAAGTCCTCCATCCTGAGCTGACGGCGTCCGGCGGCCCAGCCGGCGAACTCGTCGGGATGGCACAGGAACTGGTTGGTGCGCACCAGGCGCACGCCGAGCCGCTCGAGCAGCTCCCAGCCGTCCCGACTCGCCGGCTCCATCGCGACGACCTCGCCCGGGCGGAACTCGGCCCGGTGCTCGGCGAGGCCCGCCGCGAGCGAGGGGGCGACCCGGTGGTCGACCTCGTAACCGTCGGCCCGTCGCTCGTCGACGAACCGACGCATCGCGGTGAGCACCAGGTGAGCTCGCTGCACGTGCCAGCGGCGCTGGGCGAGCTTGGCGGTGCTCTCGACCAGGAGGATGCGGTGGGTGGCTGGCGTCGCCGTCGCGAGTGCCGCCTGCTGCGGATCGAGTTGATCGCCGAGCACCCAGACGGTGTGTTTCGCGGTGTCGGTCACGACCCGAGACGGTCGCGCACCTCGATCGACCGTGCCAATCCGGAGGAATCGAGCCGGTCGAGCAGCCGAGGATTCGTGCACACCAGCACCAGGTCGCCGCCGCCCTCGCGCGCACGGCCCGCAGAACCGAGCAGCATGCCGAGCCCGGCGTCGTCGACGACGGCGAGCCCGTCGAGGTCGACGGCGACCGTGCGGCCGCGCTCGGTCGACAGGAATCGGGTGATGGCGTTGTGCAGCGCCGGGACCGAGCTGAGATCGAGCTCACCCTCGAGCACGAGCGTGGGCAGGTCGCCCAGCTGCAGGGTGCGCCACGTCAGGTCCACCGGGCGACGATACCTGTGCGTGCCGTCATGGCGGCTCGAGCGTCATGACCGCCGTCGCCCGATGAGCGACGTCGCCGAGCAGCCCCCCGATCAGCGGGACATCCGTGCGCGTGCGTGCCGACACCTGCACGCGCACCACATCACCGGCCACGGCGACCTCGATGCCCACCGCCGCAAGCCGGGCGCCGCTGAGCACCCGGCCGGATGCGGTGGTGGCAGCAGGCCGGGCGGCGGCAGCGACGCTCGCCGCCCGAGCGGCTTCCCGTGCCGCGTGCTGCACGAGCAACTCGTCGCGCACGACGACCGCCACCTGCACCACGCCGAGGAGTACGAGCAGCACCACGGGGAGGCAGAGCGCGAGCTCGACCGCGGCCTGCCCCCGATCGCGACGATCGGATCGTCGTTGCTCAGATGCGGCCGAGGACGGCATCGATCACCCGATCGAACAGCCGCCCGATCCGGCCGGCCCCGCCGCCGGCGGTCGCCCAGGTGACGACCAGGAGGGCGACCGCCGCGGCGCCGAGCATCACGAGGGCATATTCGGTGGTGGCCTGCCCGAGATCGCGTCGTCGATCGGCCCGTTCGACGACGGCCCGGTCATCGAGATCGATGGTGTGGCCGGTGGCATCGATGGTCGGTCGGTCGAGTTCGGCGAGTGCGGTGGTGGCGCGCACCCAGTGGCGCAGCAGGAACTGGTTCATGGATCCTCCGGAGGGTCGTGCACCGACAGGGGTGCGAGGGAGTTGCGACGGCGTTGTGGCGGTCGTTGCGGGGTGGTCGCCGTGCTCAGACCGAGCGGAGCGACGAGAGGGCGCCGACGAGGACGGGGCCGATGGCGATGCAGACGAACGACGGCAGGGTGCAGCACACGAGCGGCACGGCGAGCCGGACGGGGAGGCGGCGTGCCTCGATCTCGGCCGACCGGCGCCGATGGGCACGAGCGTCGTCGGCGATGCGATCGATGGTCGGGGCGAGGGGGAGACCCGATCGCTCGGCGGCCGCGATCGCCGCGACGAGCGAGAGCGCGCGCGTGCCGAGCTGCTCGATCAGGGCATCGAGGGCATGGACGAAGCGTTCACCCCGGGCGTGACGCTCGACGACCGCATCGATGGCGGGCGCCACGACCTCCGGCGCGTACCGGGCCAGCGCGACGAACGCTGCCGGCGGGGGGAGGCCCGCCTGCAACGTGAGGACCAGCAGGTCGAGCAGGTCGGGCATCGCCCGGTCGAGGTGCTGTGCGCGACGACGGGCCGACAGTGGGAACATCCGCACGGATGCGCTTCGTCGCCGCGATCCGCCGCGGCGGGCCGGCGGGAGCAGCGAGTCGACCGATCGGGACGAGGGAGACGGCCGGAAGACCGCAGTGACGGCGGCACCCGCGAGCAGGGCGACGGCGAGGGTCGTCGCGATCATGGTCGCACGCCGACCACTCGGCGCATCCACCACCACCCGACGGCGTTCAGTGCCACGCCGAGGCCGGCGACGACGACGGTGACCGGTGAGGCGGCGTACGCGGCGCGCACCGAGGCGCTCGTGGCCACGCCCCATGCGGCGAATGCGAGCGGCAGGAAGGTGAGCACCCTGGCGCTGGTGCGCGCCTGGGCGGCCTGAACGACACGTTCGTGCTGCCAGGTGCGTCGTTCCCGGACGACCGCAGCGGCACGATCGAGCACATCGGGCAGCACGTGTGGGTGCTCGGCGCCGATCCGCAGCGCGTGGACGACGACGTCGCGCTCGTCCTTCCCGGACTCGTGGGCCGCAAGGGCGTCCCCGAGTGGCGAGTGCCGGGCGAGTGCGAGATGGACCTCGGGCAACAGGTCGGGTTCGCCAGAGAGGGCATCGGCGAGCGCGTCACGGGCGCTGCGGCCCGAGCGCACGTCGTTCGACAGTCGCTCGACGACATCGACGAGATCGAGCGACGAGCGGGCAGCGGCTCGCGCGGAAAGCATCGTGTCCGAGCCCCGTGGGCGGCCCAGGGCGCGTCGTGCCACGTGGTCGAGCACCATCGCCACGAAGCACGCGGTGCCGGCGAAGACCGCCGCGACCGCCGCCGCCGAACCCAATCCGCCGGCGCTCACCGCGTGCCTCCGGCACGGCGCCTGACGAGCGGGCGGTGGACGGTGTCGCGGTCGACGAGCAGGTGCACTGCGGCCGTGTCGGGGTCGACCTCCACGACCTGCACCACCTCGCGGTCGGTGCGAGCGCCCCGGTCGCTGCGCGCCACGTGCACGACGGCATCGATGGAACGAGCCACCTGCCGTTCCACATCTGCGAGCGGCCAACCCGGCGCAGCGCGGATCACGAGCGAGGCGAGGCGGGCGAGCGCGTCCGCAGCCGAGTTCGCATGCAGTGTGGCGAGCGAGCCGTCGTGCCCGGTGTTCATGGC
>JBILUM010000310.1:0-4395 GCA_044370995.1 Ilumatobacteraceae bacterium
CGCGTTGGCGGTACGTCCGTCGGGATGCTGGCTCGACCACCATCCCCACGGCACCGCGACGACGCCGGGCCGCAGCCGCTCGGTGATCTTCACCGGCAGCTCGAGGCTCGAGCGGTCGTTGTGCACGACGGCGCACTGTCCCTCGACCAGGCCGAGGCGCGCCGCGTCGGCGGCCACCATCTCGACGTACGGGGCCCCTTCGAGCGGGCCGTGCTTGGGCAGCGGCGAGTAGCTCGTGTTCAAGAAGCGCGTGTGCTGCTTGGGGGTGAGCAGTGCGAACGGGAAGCGCGCCACGAGGTCGGGGTCGCCCGCGGGTGACTCGTTCGCCGGCAGGAACGTGGGCAGCACGGGCTGGCCGAGCGCGCCCAGCAGCTCGTTCGCGAACTCGACCCTGCCCGACGCGGTGGGGAACACGCCGTCGGCGAACGGCCGACCGTCGGCGGGGTAGGAGTGCGCCTTCACCCAGCCGTCGCGGCGGAGCGCGTCGACGTCGACGGTGGGCATGGTCTCGCGCAGCACGGTCATGTCGTCGTCGTGCAGATGCGGTGCGGCGTCGGGCGTGAAGCCCATCGCGGTCGCCAGACGGCGGTGGAGCTCGGTGTTGCTGACGCTCTCGCCGACCGGGGCGATCGCTGGTTCGTTCCACCCCATCCACAGGTGTCCCCATGCGGGCACGACGTCGACCGACTCGATCTGGGTGGTGGCGGGCAACACCAGGTCGGCGTATCGGGCCGTGTCGGTGAGGAAGTGGTCGTGGACCACGGTGAACAGGTCGTCGCGGGCGAGGCCGCGGCGGACGCCTTCGGCGTTGGGGACCACCACGAGCGGGTTGCCTGCGATGACGAACAGCGCACGGACCGGGTCGTCGGCATCGGGCGCTTCTGGGGCTTCTGGGGCGAGGAACTCGGCCATGCGCACCATCGGGAGTTGCCGTCGGGGTCGGTCGGCCACCGGGCGCATCATCGCCATACCGTCGACCAGCTCGTTGCTCCACGTGCCCACGCTGCGGGCGTAGCCGCCGCCGTGGTCGCGCCAGGCGCCGACGAGCGCGGGCAGGCAGGTGATGGTGCGGAAGAACATCGCGCCGTGCTCGTGGTGCTCGGCGCCGATCAGGGTGCGGATCGCCGCGGGCCGGATCGTGCCGTACACGGTGGCGAGCCGTTCGATGTCGGCCGCCGGCACGCCGCAGGTGGCCTCGGCGCGCTCCGGGGTCCACTCGGCCACGTGGGCGGCGAGCTGGTCGAAGCCGAGCGTGTGCGCCGTGACCCAGTCGGTGTCGACGAGCCGGTCGCGGATCAGCACGTGCATCATCGCCAGCATCAGCGCGACGTCGGTGCCGGGCAGTGGCTGCACGAACCAGTCGGCGCTGTCGGCGGTGATCGTGCGGATCGGGTCGATCACCACGACCTGCGCCCCGTCGGCGCGGGCCTCCTCCAGGATCGGCCACAGGTGGCGATTGGTGAGCCGGGTGTTGGTGCCCCACAACAGGATCAGCTTCGAGTGCCGCAACTCCGTCGGGTCGAGCGCCCTGCCGGTGCCGAGGGTGCTGGCCGTGCCGGCGCCGGCGACCGCGCCGCAGAGGGCGCCGGTGAGGGTGGCGGCGCCGAGGTGGTTCCAGAACCGCTCACCGAACAGGATCGCGAGTGCGCTCTGGTTGCCGGCGCTGATGAACGGCACGATCGCGCCGGGCCCGTCGGTGTCGACGATGTGCCGGAGCCGCGTGCCGATCTCGGCGAGAGCTTCGTCCCACGTGATCGGCTCGAAGGTGCCGTCACCCTTCGCGCCGACGCGTCGCATCGGGGTGGTGATGCGGTCGGGGCTGTAGACCCGGTCGAGCATCCGGTTCACCTTGGGGCACAGCTCGCCCAGGCTGTACGGGTGTTCGGGGTTGCCGCGCAGTTGCACGGCCACGCCGTCGGTGACGGTCACCTGCCATCCGCAGCTGTCGGGGCAGTCGTGGTGGCAGGTGCCGTGCACCGTGTGGGTGCCAGAGGTCGCGTCGGTCGCGGTCATGTGCTCAGGCTAGGTGCCCGTCGCTGTCGACCCCGGCGGGTTTCAGCCGTCGACAGCTGTCGATCAGCTCGGTCGGCTGTCGATCAGCACGGTCAGCCGCGCAGGAGCGGGTGCAGCACCGAGCCGGCGAGGGCGACGGCCTCGAGGTCGTGGGCGTCGGGCATGTTCACCACGAGCCCGTCGAGGCCGGCGTCGAGGAGCGCCTGCACCTGCTCGCCCACCGCATCGGCGTCGCCGAGGATGAACATGCCCTTCACGCGAGCCTGCAGGTCGGCCGGCAGGTCGTCGAGGCTCGACACGCCGAAGCGCGAGGTGATCTTCGCCGTGGCGGCCTCCATCGTGTCGCCGACGACGAGGGTGCCGAGCCGGGTGCGACAGATGGTCTTCGGGTCGCGGCCGAGGCGCTCGCAGTGGCCGTCGAGGACGTCCATGAGGTGGCGCACCTGGCTGGGTTCACCGAAGACGTTGCACGCGTCGGCGTACTGGGCGACCATGCGCAGCGTCTTCTTCTCACCGCTGCCGCCGATCAACACCGGCGGGCCACCCGCCTGGATGGGCTTGGGGTAGTTCATCGCCTCGGTGGCCTTGAACCACTTGCCGTCGAAGGTGGTGGCGTGCTCGGTGAACATGCTCTTCACGATCTGCAGGCCCTCCTCGAGCTTCTCGAAACGGTCGGTGAAGGTGCCGAACTCGTAGCCGTACTGGTCGTGCTCGAGCTCGAACCACCCGGCGCCGATGCCCCAGATCGCCCGGCCCTGCGAGATGACGTCGAGACCGGTGACTGCCTTCGCGAGGAAGGCCGGGTTGCGGTAGGTCATGCCGCCGACCATCGCGCCGAGGCGGACGGTCGAGGTGCGGGCGGCGATCGCAGTGAGCAGCGAGTAGGCCTCGAACATGTTGTCGCTCGGGGCGCCCAGGCCGGGCAGTTGGTAGAAGTGGTCCATCACCCAGACGCTGTCGAAGCCGCTGGCCTCGGCGGTCGTGGCGATCGAGGCCACCCGTTCGAAGAGGTCGCGGTCCTCCACCCCGGGGTAGGTGAACAGCGGGATCTGGAGTCCCATGCGGATGAGGTCGTTGCGAGGGCTGGCGGCGGCGGTCATGAAATGACTCTACGTCACTTATCGTCGCCGTGTTGCTCGGAACCCGCCCGCACCGCCCGTACGGAACCCGTCGAGCGGGGCTCCCACATCGCGACCAGCGCCAGGACGCCGACCAGTGCGGCGACGAGCGGCGCGGGCGCGGCCGACACGATCAGGTCCATCTCGTCACACCCCGGCGCCGACGCGCGACTCGCCGTCGATCGACAGGACCGAGAAGGCGTCGCGGTCGAGGTCGATCTCGCCGATGCCGACCCGGAGATCGAGCTCGATCGTCCCGGTGGGCTCGCCGACCGCGGCGATCGTGCGTCGGTCGTTCTGGCGGACACCGGCGACGACCTCGCGATCGCCGATCACCAGATGGCCGGTGCCGACCTCGCTCGTCACGACCAGGATGGCCCCGGCGGGCACGATCACGTGCAGACGTCCGATGCCCACCTCGGCGTTCACCCGGACGGGACGGTCGGGGTCGAGGGGCACGTCGACCAGGTCGAGGGTCAGCTCGCCCATCGCGAGGTCGTGGGGGCGCTCGGCGTCGACGACGGTGGAGGGGCGGTTGGTGCGCTCGCCGACCCCGCCGTCGAGCGACGGTTCGGCGACGACGAGGAAGGTGGCGGCACCGGCCAGCAGCAACACGAACGGCACGAAGAACCAGGCCCGGTTGACGACGGTGCTGATCGCGAGCCCGGCGGCGACGGCGATCATCGAGGCGACCACCACGCCGAGCACCGGCACGTCCCACCAGTCGATCGCGTCACCGGCGGCGGCGATCGCAGCCGCCGCCAACACCAGCAGCACGGTGATCGAACCGATCGGGTACCGGCGGCGCCGCGGTGCGCTCGGCATCGGCGGCGGCACGAGCAACGTGCCGTCGTGGCCGACCGAGCCGAACCCGCCGCCGGACCAACCGGTCGTGGGGACGGCGGTCGTGGGGACAGCGGTCGTGGAGACAGCGGTCGTGGGGTCCGCATCTCTGGTGTCGGCCGGGGTGGTCGACGCCGACAGCGGGTCGGTCATGGCATCTGCGCCGAGCGGGGTGTCGGCCTGCGCCGGCATCGGGTACGCCGTCGAGAAGGCGGTCGCCGATCCGGGCGCGGGGGGCGCGCCCGGCGCGGGGAACGGGGCCGGACCGGTCGCGCCCTGGCCGTCACGGCGACGTCGGCCGGGGCGCAGGGTCGGCGTCATCCACAGCAGCACGCCGAGGGCGACGAGACCGACGCCCCACGGGAAGTCGCCGAACACGAACCACGAGCCGATCGAGCCGAGGCCGCCGGCCACCACGACG
>JBILUM010000312.1:0-4389 GCA_044370995.1 Ilumatobacteraceae bacterium
GGGCGTCGGTGAGGTGCTCGCCCCCGAACCACATCGTCGGCGGTCGCGCCGGGCGCGGCTCGCACCACACGGGGCCGAACGGGAACCGTGGCCCGTCGTGGTGCGCCGGCGACTGCGTCCAGGCGGCGCGCATCGCCGCCAGCTGCTCGTCGAGGATCGCGCCGCGCTGGTGGAACGGCACGCCGAGCGCGACGTACTCCTCCTCGGCCCAACTCACGGTCGGCTGCACCACGAGGCGGCCCTGCAGCAGGACGTCGAGGGTGCCGAGTTGCTTGGCGAGCTGCAGCGGGTGCCGCAGCGGCGTGATCACTGCCGCGAGCGCGACGCGGAGCCTGGTGGTGCGCGCCCCGATCGCCGCAGCGAGCACCACCGAGTCCGGCCACGGCGTCGCGGGATCCTGGTTGCCCGGTGCCGCGTAGTCGCGTGGGTTGGTCATCCGCCCGCGGGCACCGGCGGACGGCCCGAGCACGATGTGCTCGCTCAGCATGACCGTGTCGACGCCCGCCGCTTCGGCCGCGACCGCGAGATCGACGACCGCGCCCAGGTCGCCCGGATCGATGATCGTCCAGTTCTCGCTCAACACCATCACGGCCCGCACGGCTGCTCCTCCCGGCCGGCGACATCCGGCACGCGGCGATCGTACGAGCACGGGTACGTTGGCCGGGTGAGCACGAGCGAGGACCACGGGCGGGCCGAGTCGATCCCCGGGCTCGACATCGTCTCCCACGACGTCTACGAGCGCGCCATGCCGTTCGACGCGTACGACCGGTTCCGTCGAGAGGCACCGGTGGCCTGGGTCGCCGAGGGACCGCACAACGGCCATCACGGCGCAGGGTTCTGGTCGCTCACGAGGTGGCAGGACGTCGTCGACGTGCACAAGGACTGGCGCACCTTCTCGAGCGAGCTCGGCGGCACCGAGATCGAGGAGATGGAGGCCGACGCGATCGCCGCGAGACGAACGATGCTCGAGACCGACCCACCCCGGCACACGCGGCTGCGACAGCTGGTGAACCCCGCGTTCGCGAAACCGACGATGGAGCGCTACGCCGACGGTGCGCACCGGTTGGTCGGCGAGCTGCTCGACCGCACGGTCGGCGTCGGGCCGCTCGACGCGGTGACCGAGCTGGCCCGCGAGCTGCCGATCCGGATGCTCGTCGACATCGTCGGTGTCCCGCACGCCGACGCGCCGCAGCTGTTCCACTGGACCGACCAGATCGTCTACAACGCCGACCCCGACTTCGTCGACGAGCAGGTGGGCGGCGTGTCCGACCGGGTCGACACCGACCCGTACCGCCTGCTGCCGTTCCGCAGCCCGGTGTCGCTCAAGGTGTTCGAGCTCGTCGAACGGCTCGCCGCGGTCCGGCGGGTCGATCCGGCAGCCGACGTCATCACCGTGCTCGCCGATGCGAGCGTCGACGGTGTGCCGCTCACCGAACGGGAGCGGGGCACGTTCCTGCTGCTGCTCCTCATCGCCGGCAACGAGACCACCCGCCACTCGCTCACCCAGGCGCTCGTCGCACTGGCGCAGCACCCCGATCAGTTCGCCCGGTTGCGCGCCGAACCCGAGCTGCTCGACACGGCGGTGGAAGAGGTGCTGCGGTGGGCGTGCCCGCAGGTGCACTTCCGCCGCACGGCCACCGTCGACACCGAGATCGGCGGGCAGGCGATCGCAGCCGGCGACAAGGTGGTGACGTGGTACGCAGCGGCGAACCACGACCCCGACCAGTTCGTCGATCCGTACACGTTCGATCTCGGTCGCACGCCCAACCGCCACGTCACCTTCGGCGGCGGCGGACCGCACCTGTGCCTGGGGCAGTGGATGGCCCGCCTCGAGGTTCGTGTCCTGCTCGAGGCGCTCGTCCGTCGCGTCGACCACGTCGAACTCGTCGGCCCGGTCGAGCGTCTCCGGAGCAACTTCATCAACGGCATCAAGCGCTGCCCCGTGATCCTCCACCCGGCGGCCGGTCCACGGTGATGGTGCCTCGTCGTTTCGGCCCGTCTCGGTCGACGCCGAGCAGTTCGCTGCGCTCGCCGACCACCTGCCGGCCGAGCTCGGCATCGAGGTGACATCGCGTCCGGTCGACTGACCACGTCGCGTGCCACGATGGCCGAATGACCGGTCAGAAGAACCGCCAGGTGGTGCTCGCCCACTTCTCGATCCGCAATGCGACCTTCGTCGAGCGCGCCGCGGCCACCCACGACGCCGGCTTCGACGGGTTCGGGATGTACGTCGGCGATTGGTCGCAACAGCGGGCGGCAGGGCGCTCCGACGACGACCTGTTGGGCATCCTGGCCGAACACGACACCCGCGTCGCGGAACTCGAGGCGCTGCCGATCTTCGGCGACGCGCAGCTCGACACCTTCGTGCATCTCGTGGCCACGTACCGGCCCGATCGGATCCAGACGATCCCACCGTTCACCGGTGCCGTCGACCGGGCCGCTGCGGGCGAGTGGTTGGCGAAGGTGTCCGACCGCATCGCGCCGTTCGGCTGTTCGCTCGCGATCGAGTTCCTGCCGTTCACCGACATCGGCGATGCCGCGGCGGCGGCCGAGCTGGTCGACCGGGCCGGGCGACCGAACGTCGGGCTGTGCGTCGACTCGTGGCACGTGTTCCGCGGCGCCGGCCTCCTGTCGCTCGCCGGGCTCGACCCGGCGTTGGTGTTCAGCATCCAGCTCAACGACGGCCCGCTCGACCCGGTGCTCGACGACTACGTGCAGGACTGCCTGCACCACCGCGAGCCGCCGGGCGACGGCGAGTTCGATCTGCGCGCGTTCATGGAGCTGCTCCCGTCCGACGCACCGGTGAGCGTCGAGGTGCCCGACGACGACCTCGATCTGCGCAGCCCCGGCGACGCTGCCGCGATCCTCTTCGAGGAGACGAGCCGCTACCTCTGAGCCCGCGTCGAGATCGCGATGAGAGATGAGTGCGGCTACCGCCCCCATTGCTCATCGCGCCGCGAGCCCGTGCGATGCGATGAGAGATCGGCCCGCCACGGCCACTCATCTCTCATCGCGGATCTGCCTTGTCAGGCGACCGCGGCGATGTAGCGGTCGGGGCGGACCAGCACGGCGTGGCAGCCGTGTGTCGCCCGCGGCTCGACGACCACCGGGCGGTGATCGGGCGAGACGAACGTGTCGTCGGTGGCCACCCACACCCACCCGTCCGGGAGGCTCTCGTCGAGTCGGTCGGGCTGCGGGAGTTGATGGCCGACCGGGAACGGGGCCCCGAGGTCGAGCCCCGGCAGACGCGACCAACGGGTCGGATCGGGCCGGTCCGGCTCCGGCGTCGCCGTCGGGTCGATCGCCAGCCGCGTGAGCAGTCGACCCGCCTCGATCGACAGCGCGGTCACGGCCGCCACGTGCGGGCGCCGCTCGGCCTCGTACGTGTCGAGCAGGGTGTCCGGCGCATGGTCGTGGATCACCTCGGCGAGCTTCCACGCGAGGTTGGCCGCGTCGCGCACGCCGCTGCACAGGCCCTGGCCCATGAACGGCGGCATCTGGTGCGCCGCGTCGCCGGCGAGCAGCACCTCGCCGCTGCGCCACCGCTCGGCCTCCAACGCGTGGAACCGGTAGCTCGCGGCGCGCACGAGTTCGGCGTTCGACGCGGTGACGCCCCATCCGGCGAGAAGGCGCCACACGTCGGGCACCAGTTCGTCCTCCGCGAGGCGGAACTCCCAGCGGCGGTGGCGATCGTGCGACGGTACGAACGTCGCCAGCCGGCGGCGGTCGCACACCTGTTGGATGATGCCGGGCAGCGGCGGCACCGCGACGTCGTGGAGCATCACGTCGACGACGAGCCAGCGTTCGTCGTAGCCGAGGTCGGTGAGTCCGATGCCCAGCTGCTCGCGCACCGGGCTCGTGGCACCGTCGCAGGCGACGACGAACCGGGCGGTCGACCGGAGCTCGGCGAGCTCGGGGGCGTCGACGCCGAGTCGCACCTCGACGTGGGCGTACTGCTCGAGGCCCCGCCGCAGCATCGCGTCGATCTCGGGCTGTACGAAGACGTAGTCCTCGTGCCAACCGAGGATCGGCTCGCGCTCGAACCCCTCGAAGCTGAACAGCGAGACGCCCGCCGAGTCGACGTACTCCATCCCTGCCGAGACGGTCAGCAGGCCGCGCAGCTCGTCCTCGAAGCCGAGGTGCTGGAACACCCGGGCGATCTCGGCGTCGAGATGGCAGGCGCGGGGTTGCGGGAACGGCGCGGTCGACCGTTCGAACACGACGGTGCGCAGGCCCCACATCCCGCAGAGGTTCGCCAGGGTCGCGCCGGTCGGCCCGAGGCCGACGATCGCCACGTCGTACGGGGTGAACGGGCCGTACGGGACCGGGTCGTCGCTCACCTCACACCGGCGACCGGTCGGTCCACTCGGTGGTGCCCCAGGTGATCGC
>JBILUM010000311.1:0-4389 GCA_044370995.1 Ilumatobacteraceae bacterium
GACCTGTGTACCGGGGACGGTCTGTGCCTCGACCATTCGCCCGACGTGTTCGTCCAGCTCGAGGACGGCATCGCGTACGTGGCCGAGGAGGGCTCACCGCTCAACGACCCGGGTGGCTCGGGCAGCCTCGCCTGGGTGCCGGCGCGAGCCGAGCAGTCGGTGATCGACGCTGCGCTCGCGTGTCCCGGCGAGTGCATCTTCATCGAGATGGGCCGCACGGGCGAGGTCGACGCGGCGTAGGCCGTGTGCGGACGCTCGTCCGAGTGCGCCGCCGGGGTAGCCTGAGCGTGATGAAACGGACCAGCGTGGCGCACCTGAACTGCTCGGTCGCACAGACGCTCGACATCGTCGGCGAGTGGTGGACATTGCTCGTCGTGCGCAACCTCATGTTCGGCCAGCGTCGGTTCGAGGCGATCCAGGGCGACCTCGGGATCGCCCGCAACATCCTGAGCGATCGGCTCGGCACGCTCGTCGAGCACGGCATCGTCGACCGGGTCAAGTACCAGGACCATCCCGAACGTTTCGAGTACCGCCTCACCGACAAAGGACGCGATCTGTTCCCCGTCGTGGCGGCGCTGATGGCGTGGGGCGACAGGTGGGCGGCCCCGCTCGGCAAGCCGATCGACCTGGTGCACTCCTGCGGGCACGTGGCCACGCCGACGGTCGTGTGCGATCACTGTGGTGGCGCCCTCGAACTGCGTTCGGTGAAGGCGCTCGGCGGCCCCGGCTGGACGCAAGCCGGCGGCGACCCGCCAGCCACCTGACGACCACCCGACCATACTCCGTTGTGTGATGCAACGGAGTCGTCTACCATCGTTCCATGAGCGATGAGACGAGCCAGCACCGCCCCGACTCCCCTGCAGCCGAGTGGCACCCCACCGCCTGCATCCTGTGCGAGTGCAACTGCGGGATCGAGATCCGGCTCGGTGGTGACACCGGCACCCGGTTCGAGCGCATCCGCGGCGACAAGGCCCACCCCGCGTCGCAGGGCTACACGTGCGAGAAGGCGCTCCGCCTCGACCACTACCAGCACCAGCCGCGGCTGACCTCGCCGCTGCGCCGCCGTGCCGACGGCACGTTCGAGGAGATCGACTGGGACACTGCGATCAGCGAGGTGGCCGCACGGTTCGCCGCCGTCCGCGACGCTCACGGCGGTGAGTCGATCTTCTACTACGGCGGCGGTGGGCAGGGGAACCACCTCGGCGGCGGCTACAGCGGTGCCACGCTGCGCGCACTCGGCGCTCGCTACAAGGCGAACGCACTCTCGCAGGAGAAGACCGGCGAGTTCTGGGTGAACGGCAAGATGTTCGGCGGCGGCGTGCGTGCCGACTTCGAGCACACCGAGTTGGCGGTGTTCGTCGGCAAGAACCCGTGGCAGAGCCACGGCCTGCCTCGCGCGCGCACCCTGCTCAAGGAGATCGCCAACGATCCGGCGCGATCGATGATCGTGATCGACCCCAAGCGCAGCGAGACCGCCGAGCTGGCCGAGTTCCACCTCGCCGTGAAGCCGGGAACCGACGCGTTCTGCCTCGCGGCGATGGTGGCGGTGCTCGTGCAGGAAGGCCTCGTGAAGCGCTCGTGGGTCGACGAGCACACCACCGGTTTCGAGCGGATCGCGGAGGCGTTCGCAGCGGTGGACGTCGATGCCTCTGCGGCGCACTGCGGTGTGGACGCCGAACTGCTGCGCAGCGCCGCCCGCCGGATCGCGAGCGCGGCGAGCGTGGCCGTGTTCGAGGACCTGGGCGTCCAGATGAACCGGCACAGCACGATGAACAGCTGGCTCGAGAAGCTGCTGTGGACCCTCACCGGCAACTTCGCCATCCCCGGCGGGCAGTACATGGGCACCTCGCTGGTGAGCCTGGTCCGCGCTGGTGGGCCCAAGCCGGCGGGTGCCCCCGAGCACGTGTCGCCCGTGGTGGGCGCCAAGATCATCAGCGGTCTGGTGCCGTGCAACGTGGTGCCCGACGAGATCCTCACCGACCACCCGCGCCGCTACCGGGCGATGCTCGTGGAGAGCGGCAACCCGGCGCACTCGCTGGCCGACAGCCGACGAATGCGCGAGGCGCTGGAAGCCCTCGAACTCGTGGTCGTCATCGACGTGGCGATGACCGAGACCGCCCGCCTGGCCGACTACGTGCTGCCCGTCCCGACGCAGTACGAGAAGTGGGAGGCGACGTTCTTCAACTTCGACTTCCCGCACAACGTGTTCCATCTGCGCAAGCCGGTGCTGTCGCCCCCCGACGGTGTGCTGCCCGAGCCCGAGATCCATGCCCGTCTGTGCGAGGCGTTGGGGGCGGTTCGCCAGGAGCAGATCGCACCGCTGCGCGAGGCGGCCGAGCTCGGTCGGGGCGAGTTCGCCTCTGCCTTCTTCGCGGCGACCGCCGCCGACCCGACCCTCGGCGCGGTGGCACCCGTCGTGCTGTACCGCGCGCTCGGGCCCACCCTGCCCGACGGAGCGGCGTCGGCAGCACTGCTGTGGGGGGCTGCCCACCGATGTGCCCTCGGGTTCGAGTCGTCGGTGCGCGGGGCCGGCTTCACCGGCGAGGGACTCGATCTCGGCGAGGCGCTGTTCGACGCGATCCTGGCCGGCCACCACGGCGTCACCTTCTCGCACGACGACTGGGATGCCGTGTGGCCGCGGGTGCAGACCGGCGATCAGCGCATCCAGCTCGCGATCCCCGAGCTGCTCGCCGAGCTGGCGGGTCTCGCCGACGAGGCACCGATCACCTCGGCCGAGTTCCCCTACGTGCTGTCGGCCGGCGAACGGCGCTCGTTCACCGCGAACACCATCATCCGCGACGCCACCTGGCGCAAACGGGATGCGGAGGGTGCACTGCGGATCGGCCCCGGCGATGCCCAGTTGCTGGGCGTCGAGCCGGGCGGTCGCGTGCGGATCGTCACCTCTCGGGGGCAGGCCGAGGTGAGCGTCGAGGTGTACGACGGCATGCAGCCGGGCCACATCGCGTTGCCGAACGGCTTCGGCCTCGACGAGCGCGACGGCGATGGTCTGACGCGCACCGGTGTGGCGCCGAACGAGCTCACCGACAACCGGCTCCGCGACCCGAT
Source organism: Ilumatobacteraceae bacterium (assembly GCA_044370995.1). GTDB lineage: Bacteria > Actinomycetota > Acidimicrobiia > Acidimicrobiales > Ilumatobacteraceae > VFMC01. The sequence goes on from JBILUM010000311.1 coordinate 3,067, forward strand.
CGCCGGAACGCCGTGGCACAAGAGCGTGCCGGCTCGCCTCGAGCCCGTCGCCTGATCGGGCGGGTCGGACGGGTCGGACGGGTCGAAGCCGTCAGGACCTGAGCTGACGCAACACGCGCCGGACGTCATCGGTGAGCGTCACCGGTCGGGTGCCGCGCTCGACGTCGTCGAGCAGGCCTTCGAGGTCGTCGACGAGACCGGCGTGGCGACTGCGGCCCGTGAGCGCCGTCGCGTACCCGGCACCGAGCGCGACCGGCGCGGCGACGACGACCACCGGGGTCGTGATCACGGCGATCACACCGGTCGCGACGAGACCGAAGCCGCCGACCGCCGTCGCTCCGGCGATCGCCTCGGTGCGCTGCGGCGTGCGATCGGCCAGGAGGCGGACGAGTGTGCGGCCCGGTTCGATCACACTGGTGCGCGCCTCGATCCCGCCGAGTTTGCGGAGGTTCACCGACACCGACCCGGTGCGCGCCAGACGCTGCACCGTCGCCATCGCGTCGGTGCGCTTGCGCCACTCGCCACGGTCGGCGGTGCTCCGGGAGCGGCGCATCCCGTGTCGGCGCTGCAGGTGGTCGTCGAGTCGGCGCAGCAGTGTGTCGATGTCGAGGGCCATGATCCGCTCGACCGCCACCCGTCGTGGGCCGACCGTGCGGTCGAGCCGAACGGGCGGCGGCATCGGCCCCAGCCGCTCGATCGCAAGGGAGATCCGCACGGCGTCGAGGTCGAGCCCGGCCTCGTCGGCGGCCTCGAGCAGCACCTGCTCGCTCATCCGGCCGGTCGACCCGGGGACGCCCGGATGCGCTGCGGTCATCTCGCTCGCGCGCCGGAGCACGCGATCGACGGCGTCCCGGTCGAGGTCCACGGGCACAGGCTATGGCGGATCGGTCGGCCGGTGCCGTGCGCCTCGAGGTCCGGGGGTGGACGCGGCCGTCCGAATTGTTACTATGGCCGTAGTGCTAATTCGGCACCGCCCGCGAACACCCCCGCTCGCACACCCGGACACCCAGGGAGCAACTCGTGACCTCGTTCGACCTCGACCTCAGCAAGTACAACCTCGGATGGAGTGACGACGTCGAGTACGCGTTCACGCCGAAGAAGGGCCTGAACCCCGACGTCGTCGATCAGATCTCGTGGTGGAAGGGCGAGCCGAAGTGGATGACGGCGCAGCGCCAGCGGAGCCTGCGCATGTTCGACCGCAAGCCGATGGCACCGTGGTTCGCCACCAACATGCCCGACATCGACTTCCAGGACATCTTCTACTACCTGAAGCCGGCGACCGATCAGGTCAGCGAGTGGGACGACCTGCCCGAGCAGATGAAG
>JBILUM010000313.1:0-4388 GCA_044370995.1 Ilumatobacteraceae bacterium
TGTTCGAGCATCGTGGCGTCGTCGGTCCGCTGAATGCCGATCGCCATCGGCAGCTGCGACGCCTCGGCCGGCACCGGGCTCTCGACCCAGCCGAGCAGGACGAGATAGGCCAGCTCCTGGGTCAGCGCGACGAGCGCCTCGTCGTACGCGGCAAGACGGTCGCGGTCGGCCTGGGAGGCGGGCAGTGTCGGGGTCGGCGGGAACGACGGCACCGGCCCAGCGGCCGCGGGCGTGGCGATCAAGAAGGTCGCGAGCGCGAGCGCGCCGCTCCGCCTGAGCACCGTTGAGAGAGCCGACCGCACCTGGACGATCGTCCGGCGCGAGGACCCGGATGCACGTCAGACGAGGCCGGCGACCACGTTGATCGTGAAGGCGATGGTGGCGATGCTGAACACGTACGCGAGCAGGGCGTGGCGCAACACCGTCTGCCGGAAGACGCGGTCGTCGACGGCGGTGTCGGACACCTGGAACGTCATCCCCACGGTGAACGCCAGGTACATGAAGTCCCGGTAGTCGGGCGCGGCGCCGCCGGGCAGGTTCACGCCCCCGACCGCCGGGCCGCCGTAGTAGAGGTGCGCGTACCGCAGCACGAACACGGTGTTCACGATCAGCCACGACACCACCACGCTGGTGAGGGCGAGCGCGGTGAGCGCGACCTCCATCGCCGTCTGCGACGTCGACGCCCGGTGGAGCGCGCTCACGATCGCGGCGAGGCTCACCACGCTCGACACGAGCAGCACGATCCGCATCGCTGCTCGGCTGTCGTCCTCACGGGTTGCCACCCGTGCGGTCGTGGCGGCGTCGAGGCGGCCGATCTCGGTCCAGACCCAGATCAACAACGACACCGCCATCACGATCCACCCGACCAGCACCGAGAGCTCCCAGACTCCCACGGGAACGGTGGCAGCGGCCACAGCCAGCCCGGCGACGGCGCACACGGACACGCGCCGCCGTTCCGAACTCGCCGACCAGGTCATGTCACACCATCGGCAGCGCGGTGAGCGGGCATGTCAGGACGTGGCGAGTTGGAGTTCGGCCGGGGCGACGACGCCGTCGATCGCCGCTCGCCAGTTGCGCGCCCTGAGGGTGAGCAACCAGAAGCCGGAGACGCCGATCACCGCGCCGGTCGCGAACGCGACGTGGAGGTTGATCAGGTCGCCGATCGCTCCGATGAACAGCAACCCCACGCCGTAGGTGATGCCGAAGGTCGCCTGCATGAGCGACATGACCCGGCCGCGGCTGGCCGGCGGCGCATCGCGTTGGATGACGGCCGACAGCGTGATGAACAGGCTCGACCAGGCACCGCCGAGGACGAAGATGACGGCCACGAGGACCGGCAGCGACGGGGCGGCCGCGTAGGCGATGAGCAACGTGCTCGCGGCCACGACCGTGCCGACCACGAGGGTGGAGCGTGAGAACCGTTGGGCGAGGAAGGAGATGGCGATGCCACCGATGATCGCGCCGATGCCCTGTGCGGATGCGACGAGACCCACCATGCCGGTGCCGCCGTCGTAGCTGCCCTGCACGTAGATGGGGACGAGGCCCATGAACGGCACCATCATGCAGTTGAGCAGCGCCAGCATCACCAGGGCGTGCCAGCACCCGGGCGTGGTGCGCAGGGCACGGGCACCAGCGGTGAGACGGTCGCGCACCGACCCGGCGTCGCCGTGCGGTCGGAACGATCGTCGGACCGCCACCACGGCGCCCGCCATCACGACGAACGAGAACGCGTTGAACGCGATCGTCCAGGCCGGACCGACCGCCAGCATCAACAGCGACCCGAGGATGGGGCCGAGCACTCGTCCGCTGTTCCACGAGTACACGCCGAGCGACACCATCTGCATCAGTTCGTTCGGCGGCACCAGGTCGGGTTGCATCGCGGCGTACGACGGCGCACCGGTCGCGCCGGCGGCGCTGCCGACCAGGATCAGCACGGTCAGCACCCACGGGGTTCGCACGCCTGCTCCCAATGCGACCGCCAGGACCGAGGTGACCGCCGCCTGTGCGATCAACGCGGTCGCGAACACCCGCCGACGGTCGAAGCGGTCGGCCAGCAGGCCACCGATCGGCGACGCGATGCCCTGGGGCATGAACGTGGCCAGCGCCACGAGACCCGTCTGGACCGCGCTGCCGGTGCCCGACGCGACGAGGCTGCCGACGACGATGAGCTGCACCCAGGTGCCGATGTCGCTGATGACCGCCGCACCCCACAGCAGGCGCACCGCTCGGTGGCGCAGGGGGACGAACGGATGGTTGCTCACGACGGGTCGACGATACCGACGCCACCCCCGGCTGATCGGGTCGATTGCCCGGCGTCACACCTGACGGGTCGACCCCTCTGCGCCATCGACCGGCCGGATCCCTGTCAGGGGGTGCCGCTCACCACCAGCACCTGGCCGGTGACCCACGACGCGGCCTCCGACACCAGGTACACCACGGCCCCGGCGAAGTCCTCGTCGCGGCCCAGCCGACCGAGCGGCTGCTTCGACGCGAGCTTCTCGAACTTGGCGTCGTCGAATCCGGAGGCCCGGTAGTAGTCCGCCGTGGGCGTGTGGCCCGGCGCGATGGCATTGACCCTGATGCGGCGAGGGGCGCATTCGAGCGCAAGGGTCTGGGTGAGATGGTTGACCGCCGTCTTCGCCGCCGAGTAGACGCCGTGCCCGGGCGCGCCCTTGGTGAGCCCACCGGTCGACGACACGTTGATGATCGAACCGCCGTCGACCAGGACCCGCTGGGCAGCCACGCTCGCCAACCAGACCGACGTCAGGTTCCGATCCATGATCGTGTGCCACGACACCTCGGTGACGGTCGTGAGGTTCCCCATCGGCTCGCCCTGGAGTCCGCCGGCGTTGTTCACCCAGATCGAGATCGGCCCGAGCTCCTCGGTGGCCCGCTGCCCCAATCGCTCGAGTTCGTCCGCACTGGTGACGTCGGTGGGGATCGCCACGGAGCGACGGCCGAGCGCGACGATCTCGTCGCGCACCGCCTCGAGCGGTTCGAGCCGGCGACCGGCGAGGGCCACATCGGCCCCCGCTCCTGCGAGTCCGAGGGCGATGCCACGACCGATGCCGGTGCCTCCTCCGGTGACCACGGCCACCCGCCCCTCCAACCGGAACAGTTCCAGAACGTCCATGCTCGGAGTGTCCCACGACCCCTCCGACGTCGACGATGCGGATCAGGCCTGGCCGGTGCGGATCAGGCCTGGCCGGTGGTGGCCGATCCGCCTCGAGCGGCCTGCACCCGGGCGACGACGGTGACGACCACGAAACCGACGGCGAGACCGACCACCGCCGAGGCAGCGGTGTTCACGAGCCAGCCGAGCACCCCGCCGACACCCGCGACGTCGTGCACCAGGCCCTCCAACCAGTGCACCAGGTCGTACGGACCGCTCCAGCCGAGTTCGTCTGCGCCGACGATCAGGATGTGGCCGCCGACCCACACCATCGCCGCCGTGCCGACGACCGACAGCAGGGCGAGCAGCTTCGGCATGCCGTTCACCAGCCCGCGCCCGACCTTCACCGCCGACGGCCTGCCGGACTGCGCCATCCGCAGGCCGACGTCGTCCATCTTCACGATGAGCGCGACCACGCCGTAGACGACCACGGTGATGAGCACCGCGACCACCACGAGGATGACGGCACGGGACACGAACCCCTCGTCGAGCACGTCCTTCAGGGCGATGACCATGATCTCGGCCGAGAGGATGAAGTCGGTGCGGATCGCGCTCTTGATCGTCCGTTCCTCGTGGTCGGCGTCGATCGCGACGGCCGGCAGCTCCTCGTCACCACCGTGGGCACCGGCCGCGCCGTGTGCGTCGGCGCCCGCGTGGCCGCGGCGATGGGCGAGCCGGTGGTGGATCTTGTGCGCGCCCTCGTAGGCGAGGAACGTGCCGCCGCACATGAGGATGACCTCGACCAGCACCGGCACGAACTCGCTGAGCACCAGGGCCGCTGGCAGGATGAACAGGACCTTGTTCTTCAGCGACCCGATCGCGATCCGCTTGATGATCGGCAACTCCCGGTCGGCGGCGAGGCCGTGCACGTAGGCGGGGGTGACGGCCGTGTCGTCGACGACCACGCCCGCCGCCTTCACGCTCGCGCGGCCGGCTGCTGCCCCCACGTCGTCGATCGACGCGGCTGCCAGCTTGGCCAGTGCAGCGACGTCGTCCAACAGGCCAACGAGGCCACCAGCCATTCCGATCTCCTCAATTGTCGTGTGGGCCGTGTGGGTCGCCCGTGTCGGGGGGTCCGAACGCCCGAGGTTACCCGTCGCCGTCATCGGCCGACCGAGCTCCGCACCCACGGCGTTCCACCCCTGCCGACGCCGGCTGTGCTCAACTCTTGGCCAGGTTCTGGTGGTGCGGGCTCGATGTCACACCGGTGATGCAG
>JBILUM010000314.1:0-4383 GCA_044370995.1 Ilumatobacteraceae bacterium
ACCGTGACCCACACCTCACCCGGCGAGCCCAGCGCGAGCCACGGCTCGCCGTCGCGGAGCACCAACGTGCTGCCGATCGTGCTCCGCAGGCGTGCACCAGGAGCAAGGGTTGCGCCGATCGGCACACCGAGCGACCATCCGCTGTGGCTGCCCACCATCGGCACCCCGCCCACCACCTCGCCAGGAATGCCTCCGCTCTGCAGGGTGTGCATCATCTGCACCCAGTTCCCGGCGCTGTCGCGGATGCTCAGCTCGCAACTGCCGGTGGGTGCCCGATGTGCGCCGGCCGCGTCGAGTGCACCCGGCCCACGGATCAGCCGCACATGTTCGGTCAGGTCGACCGTCGGCCGCTGGCCGCGCACGAGCGCTGCGACACGACGGTGGTACTCGGGGTCCATCAGGGTGGAGGACACCTCGCCGAAGCAACGCGGATCTCCCACCAGGTTCACATCGCTGACCGCGCGGCGCAGCGTGTGGCCGAGCACGAACATGGCCTCGGCCGAGTCCGCCGGGAGGCCGAGCCCGGTGATGTCGAGCTGGTCGAGCACGCCGAGCACCAGCGCGCAGAACACGCCTTGCCGCTCCGGTGGGAACAGTTGCACCACCTCGTGCCCACGGTGAGAGAAGCGCATCGGTTCGGTCCAGCGCGGCGGGTTCGCCGTGAGGTGGTCGAGGCGGATTCCCCACCCCATGTCGTTGGCACGGGCCACGAAGGCGCGAGCCCAGTCGCCTTCGGTGAACTCGGCCGGCCCGAACCGGGCGAGCCGGCGCAGGGTGGCTGCCAGATCGGGGTTGCGCCACACATCGCCGGCACGGGGCATGAATCCATCGACGGTGAACAGGGCGCGGCCGGACACGCTGTAGTGGAAGAACGATCCGACCTCCCCCAGCCACACCGCCTGGTCGTCGGTGACGACCACGCCCTCCTCGGCACTGGTGATCGCCGGTTCGCACAGCTCGGACCAGGCTCGGCTGCCGAACCGTTCGTGGATCGCACCGAGGCCGGGCATGAAGCCCGGGATCGCAGCCATCGGGCCCAGGCCCATGAACTCCGAGTACGGGCCGTGTCCGGGTGGCACCGGTCGAAACGGCGCCAGATCCGCAGCAAGGGTTCCCATGCTGTTCAGGGCGTAGACCTGTCGGGTGGCCGCATGCCACACCAGCGCAGCGACCGTGCCTGCATGGTTGCTGAGCTCGGGTTGGAGGACGGCCTGGTGGAGCGATGCCGCAACTGCTGCATCGATGGCGTTCCCACCGCGGTCGAGCACTGCGCCGATGGTGGTCACCACCTCGGGGTGTTGGGCTGCCCAGGCGGCATCGGCGGCCACAGTCGTGGTCTTCGGACCTCGGCGACCATCAGTCATGTCAGAACCTCCGCATCGATCAGTTCGGCGATCAGGAAGTCGAGCCACACCGGCCACACGTCGCCCTCCACGGTCACATGGCCTCCGTACAGCCGCTCGCGCAGCACCACCTGTCGGCCGCCCGGGGTGGCGGCTGCCTGCAACCGGCGGGCGAACTCCCGAGCTGGGGCGGCCGGGCAGCGCGCATCATGGCTGCCGATGTCGACGAGCACTGCCGGATAGCGCACCCCGTCGCGCACCTGCTGGAGTGGGGAGATCCTGGCTCGAGCGGCTGCCTCGGCCGGGTCGTCGGGAGCGCCGTACTCCTCGAACAACCTGCCGATCGCCAGTCGGTGCAGGCCTGCGAGATCGACGAGGGGAATGCCACACACGACGGCACGGAACAACTCGGGCCGCTGGGTCACTGCGGCCGCAGCGGTGAGGCCACCGTTCGAGGCACCGACGAAGCCGACGGCCGCCGGGTCTGCGATCCCCATTGCGACGGCGTGCTCGACGACTGCGAACAGGTCGTCGAACGTGCGCTGCTTGCCCATGCCAGTAGCAGCACGCCAGTGCGCCAAGCCGTGTTCGCCACCTCCACGGAGATGCGGCAGCAGCAAGCAACCACCGCGCTCGAGCCACGGCATCAGCGGCGTGGGGTGGCAGGGAGTGTGCTGGGCGATGTTGAAACCGCCGTACCCCACCACGATCGAATGAGACGGCCCGACGGTGCTGCGCAGCCGCACCTGCCAGTAGGTGACCGGCTCGCCGTCGATCGACACGGCCTGGTGTGAGGTGGCGACGATGCGATCGTCGCTCGTGGGTGGCTCGTCCACCGGCTCGATGGTGCGGGTCGTCACGTCGTAGCGCATCAGACAGGGCGGTCGATCGAAGCCACCGAGATGGAACGTCACCGTGGTCTCACCATCGGGCAGCACCCGTGGCTCGCCGTTCGCCTGGCCGAAGCCGAAGACCAGGTCGAGTCCCGACCGAGGGGGGAGTTCGACGAGATGGTCCGGTTCGGCGGGCACAGGTTCGTCAGGCCTCCACCGGTGCACACCGATGCGGTGCTCGCCGTCGATGATCTCGAAGGTGACGAGGTGCGCAGCGAGAGGGGTGACGCCACGCAGCACTCCTCGCCCTGCGGGAACGAGCTCGATCCAGCTCGCCCGGTCGCGCGGCGAGGAGAGCGGTATGGCCACCACGCGACCTCGGTCGGCATCGTGCACGACGGCGACATACCAGTCGCCGTGCGTCGTACCGATGACGTTGGGCCCCATGTCGGCGAGGAACAGTTGCCAGACGTCGTGTCCCGCGCGACGGATCACCGACGGAACGGTGATGGAGCCGGGACCCTCGACGACGAGGGCATCACCCGATGGTTCCACCACCACCCGCCGGTTGTCACCAGATGCTTCGGGTACCTGTTCGGTCGCACCGCCGAGCCGGTGCAACACCGTGGCCTGCGGTCCGGCAGCCGCCGCGAACGGACCGCTCGACACGGTGGCATAGAAGCCACTGCCGTCGGTCGACCAACTCACCGGCGAAACGAAGCTGTGCGGTACCGCATCGGCGAGCAACTCGCCCGTGGTGAGATCGAGGATGCGGATGGTGGCATCTTCGTCACCGCAGGTCGCCAGGGCGACAGCCGCGTGTGCGCCCGTCGGTGACGGGACGACCCACTCGATCGAGGGCTTCGGACCAGGAAGGTCAGTGGACCTGAGCAGCACCGTATCGACGGCGGCCACCGTGGTCCCGATCCGGATCTCGCTGGAACCGTCGACCGGGTCGACGACGTGCCGGAGCCAGCGCTCGCCGATCGGTGTCGGCGGCTGCGCTGCCGCGATGTACTGCAGGCCGGCCTGCATCTCTGCTCGCAACTCCTCGGCCCTGCTGCCCAACACGCCCCCCTCAGTGCGTAGATAATCTACGAACATGGTCACAGTGGGGCAATCGCTCGTCGACGAGGTACTCGTCGTGGACATGCACGGTGGTTTTGCGCCGGAGGTGGGGATCGACTTCGCGATCGTTCAACCGTGGCGGGACGCAGGTGTCGATCATCTGTCGCTGAATGTCGGCTACGACGCGATGCCATGGGAGGAATCTCTCCGCGCTGCACGCGACTATCACGAGCGACTGAGCGGGATCGAGGGCATCCGTCTGGTTGCGACGGTGGACGATGTGCTTGCGGCTCGGGCTGCTGGAGAACTGGCCGTCAGCTTCGATCTGGAAGGAGCGTGTGCGCTCCACGGCGACCTCGGGATGCTGGCCGAGTATCACGCACTCGGCGTTCGGCACATGCTGTTCGCCTACAACCGCAACAACGACATGGGGGGCGGCTGTCATGACGACGACAGCGGGCTCACCTCGCTCGGCCGCGAGGCCGTCGCCGAGATGAACCGCCTCGGCATGGTGGTCGATGCATCCCACTGCGGCGGTCGCACCGCACTCGACCTGATGGAGACGTCGGCCACACCGGTGATCTTCAGTCACTCCAACGCCGCATCAGTACGACCCCACGGGCGCAACATCTCCGACGACCTGATCGGTGCCTGCGCGCAGCAGGGTGGAGTCGTCGGCCTGTGTGGCATCGGGATCTTCCTCGGCGACAACGACGACCGGCCGAGCACCATGGCCGACCATGCGTGTCACATCGCCGACCTGGTGGGAACCGAGCACATCGCGCTCGGGATCGACTGGGCGCCCCCGACGCCGACCATGCCCGACCTCAGTGCCTTCGTTGCCACGCGGCCCGACTTCTGGCCTGATGGCAACGGCTACGAGGTGGTCGACCTGCGCATCATGCAGCCGGGCGGCATTGCAGAGCTGTGCACCGTGCTGTCCGAGCGGGGCTGGACCCGGGCCGACCTGGTGGGCCTACTGGGCGCCAACTACCTGCGTGTCGCCCGACAGTCGTGGAGCCCGATCTGAACGCCACCGCCCGTCCCGGGTGCGGCGTGCCCGGGTTCAGGCGGCGTCGACCGTGAACTGCTCGACCAGGGCGACGATGGCGTGCTGCACGACGGTTCGGCCGCCCGAG
>JBILUM010000315.1:0-4341 GCA_044370995.1 Ilumatobacteraceae bacterium
CAACAAGTCGGAATTCGGGCGGCAGGGGATACGCGCGATCACTCTCAAGTGCGTCTGCGCTCGCGCCGATGCCGCTCGGATGTTTCTCCACCGAGGCGCCGGCCCCCGCAGCGCGCACGACGGCCGCGCCCCGACCACGGAGAGCACCGACCGGATCCCCGGTCACCGCGCCTTCGCTCCCGGCCGACGGGTCCTCGCGGTGTTCGGTCTCGTGCCGCGCTTCGGCGTCGTGCTCCTGATCCTCACCGTGCCGCTCACCGTCATCAGCTGGGGATACGTGTCCGGAGCTGCGGCCGACCGCGACTTCACCGCACGCGAGATCGCCGGCGTGGCGGTGCTCGAGGCGACGATCGACCCGATGGCAGCATCGGTCGACGGCCGCCGGTCGACTGCCGGGAACAGCGCCCTCGTCGATGCCCAGGTGGCGTTGGCGGCCGCCGTTGCCGACCATGCGGACACGCTCGAGCTCGAATCGCCGTGGCAGGACGTGTCGATCGCCGTGCAGGGCGCGATCGACACTGAGGATGCCTCGGCCCTTGCCGACGCGGCCGACGCACTGAGGGACTTCATCGTCGACGTCGGCGACCGCAGCAATCTGACGCTCGACCCCGAGCTCGACACGTACTACCTGATGGACGCAGCGCAGTACCGCTATCCCGCGCTGCTGGTGACCCTCGGCGAGGCCGAGCAGCGGATCGAGGGGCTCGCGACGAACCGCGACTCGGTTGCCGAACGATGGTCGGCCGAACGCGATCTCGTCCGGCTGGTGGCAGCCGAACTGGACGCGTTGGCGACCGGACACTGGACCGTGGCGGAGGAGACCGACGACCCCATGGTGCGGGTGCGGGCGACCGAACGGGCCATCCTCGCGTCGCAGCGAGTCGACTCGATCGACGCGGCGATCGACGCGACGTTCGAAGGGGTCGCGGCGGGCGCGATCGGGACGACCGAAGCGGCGCTCGACGCACAGGAGGCGGCGCTCGCCGCGATCCCCACCACTGCCGAGATCAGAGCCGACTGGAAGCAGGTCACCGGCGAGCTGGCAGGCCTGCTCGAGGTGCGTCTCGACTCGATGAACGACAGCTCGCGACGGCTGCTCGCCCTCGCGCTCGTGTGCCTGGCCGTCGCGTTCTACCTGCTGCTGTCGTTGTTCTCCGGCCTGCTGCGCTCGCTGCGCGACATGCGCAGCGTGCTCGCTCGAGCGGGCAACGGCGATCTCACCGCGCGAGTGCGCCCCGAGGGCTCCGACGAGCTCGCCGACGTGTCGCACTCGATCAACGACACCGTGGCCCGCGTCGCGGCCGTCAACGCGGAGCTGCGCCAACGGGCGACGCACGACGGCCTCACCGGGCTCCCCAACCGCGATCACTTCGTCGAGTTGCTCGAGGAACGCATGGCCATCGCTCGGCCCGGCGCGCCGATCGCGCTGGCCTTCGTCGACCTCGACAGCTTCAAGGCCGTCAACGACCTGCACGGCCATCACAACGGCGACGTGGTGTTGCGAATCGTGGCCGAGCGTCTGCAGTCGGCGACGCCGAGCGGCACGATCTGTTCGCGGCTCGCCGGCGACGAGTACGCACTGGTGCTCGGACCCGGCGTGGAGCCCGACGCCCTCCGGGCGGCGGCGAAACGCGTGCTCGGCGTGATCGTCGAACCGATCGACCTCGCCGACCAGCGGGGCCGGATCGTGCTCGAGGGTGCGTCACTCGGCCTCGCCTTCCACGACGGCACCGACGGACTCGATGCCGAAGGACTCCTCGCCGCTGCCGACTTCGCCATGTACGACGCGAAGTCGACCGCACCCGGGCTCGTCCGCGAGTTCACCACCGAGCTGGCCGCCACCGTCCGACGACGGGCCTCGATGCGCGGCGAACTCACCAGGGCGCTGGCCGAGCCGCGCCGGTCGGGGCTCGGCGTCGCGTATCAGCCGATCGTCGACCTCCGCAGCCAGGCCGTCGCCGGCTGCGAGGCGCTGGCCCGCTGGACCAGCCCCACGCTGGGCGTGGTGTCCCCCGCCGAGTTCGTCCCGCTCGCCGAGAGCATCGGGCTCATCACGACCCTCGGCCAGTACGTCCTCGGTGAGGCGGCCCAGCAGCTCGCCCGGGGCCAGCACCATCGGCCCGACCTGTACATGAGCGTGAACGTGTCGGCGCTCGCGTTGAGCGACGGGCTGCTCGAACTGCAGGTCGAACAGGCGACCTCCGCAGCGGGAATCGCGCCCGGGACGTTCTGGCTCGAGCTCACCGAGTCGGCGATGATGGTGGATCCGCAGGGAGCGGCCCGCAGGATCTCATCGATTCGCCGCCGGGGCCATCCGGTCGCGATCGACGACTTCGGCACCGGCTACAGCAGCCTGGCGTACCTGCACAGCCTCGAACTGACGGCACTGAAGGTCGACCGCTCGTTCGTCGAGTCGCTCGACGACCCGACCGCGGCGACCAATCGCCGCATCCTCCAGATGACCCTCGAGCTGGCCCGCCACCTGAGCCTCGACATCATCGCCGAGGGCATCGAGACCCGGGCCCAGCACGACGCGTTGGTCGATCTGGGCGTCGCCCGTGGTCAGGGCTTCTTCATGCACCGGCCGATGCCCGGCCAGGCGCTCGACGCCCTCCTCGGCAGCCCATCGGCACCGTCGCCATCGGTCGGCCCGAGCCCGACCGTCGCGCCGCTGTCGCACGTGGGCTGAGACGCGACGACGCCGGCTGCACACCGCCGTGGGAGCCCCACGATCGGTGCACGGCCGGCGCCGTGTCGTTGGTTCGGTCGGCAGACCGGGAGGTCAGCCGCCGCTGACGTCGCTGACCTTCTGCTTGCCTGCGCCGAGGAACGGCATCATCGAGCGCAGCTGGGCACCGACCTCTTCGATCTGGTGCTTGCGACCCTGCTCCTGGAGGGCGGTGAAGTTCGGCCGTCCGGCCTCGCTCTCGGCCACCCACTCCTTCGCGAACTTGCCGCTCTGGATCTCCTTGAGGATCTTCTTCATCTCCAGCTTGGTCTTCGCGTTCACGACGCGCGGGCCGCGGGTGACGTCGCCGTACTCGGCGGTGTCGCTGATGCTGTAGCGCATGCCGGCGATGCCCTCTTCGTACATGAGGTCGACGATGAGCTTCACCTCGTGGAGGCACTCGAAGTACGCCATCTCCGGCTGGTAACCGGCCTCGACCAGGGTCTCGAAGCCCGCCTGCACGAGCGAGGTGAGGCCGCCGCAGAGCACGACCTGCTCACCGAACAGGTCGGTCTCGGTCTCCTCGGCGAAGGTCGTCTCGATCACGCCGGCGCGAGCGCCGCCGATGGCCTCGGCGTAGCTGAGCGCGAGTTCCTTGGCGCCGCCGGTCGCGTCCTGGTGGACGGCGATGAGCGCCGGCACGCCGCCGCCCTCGGTGTAGGTGCGACGCACGAGGTGACCCGGGCCCTTGGGGGCGACCATGATCACGTCGACGGTCTTCGGGGGGCGGATGCGCTTGAAGCGGATGTTGAAGCCGTGCGCGAACACGAGCGCCTTGCCCTTGCGGAGGTTCGGCTTGATGAACTCCTCGTAGGTGGCCTTCTGCTCGGTGTCGGGCATGGTGAGCATGATCACGTTGGCCCACTTCGCGGCCTCGGCGAGCCCCATGACCTTCAGGCCGGCAGCCTCGGCCTTGGCGGCGGACTTCGAGCCCTCCCGCAGACCGACGACCACCTGGACGCCCGACTCCTTCAGGTTGAGTGCGTGGGCGTGACCCTGGGAGCCGTAGCCGATGATGGCCACCTTGCGTCCCCGGATGATCGACGGATCGCAGTCCGCCTCGTAGTACATCTGAGCGGCCATCTCAGCCAGCCTTTCCTTGCTTGTTCGAGACCGCGCGGAGACGGGCCTCACGATCGAGTTTGGGAAGTGCCACGCGCCCGGTGCGCTGGAGCTCGACGATGCCGTAGCCGGAGAGCAGCTCCTCGAAGTCGTCGAGCTTGTCCGGGTGGCCGTCGAGCGACACGGTAATCGCCTCGACGCCGACCGCGAGGATCTTGCCCTCGAAGATGTTCACGAGCTCGACGACCTGGCCACGCTGGTCAGGGGTGGCGCGGACGGTGGCGAGCAGCAGTTCGCGCTCGACCGAACGGCGCGGATCGAGCTCGCTGATCTTCACGACCTCGATCAGCTTGAACAGTTGCTTGGTGATCTGCTCGAGCGGCGTCGACTCGACGTCGACCACGATGGTGATCCGGCTGAAGCCGTCCTCCTCGGCCGGCGCGACCGCGAGGCTGAAGATGTTGAAATCGCGGCGGGCGAACAGGCCGGCCACGCGTGCGAGCACGCCGGGCCGGTTCTGGACGAGGACCGAGAGGATGTGGTGGTTGGTG
>JBILUM010000316.1:0-4318 GCA_044370995.1 Ilumatobacteraceae bacterium
CCCGGGCGTGATCGGCGTCGCTGCGGGCGAGGGCGCTGGCGAGGCGCTGAACACCGCTCCGGCCAAGGACATCATCGTGTCGACGCTGTCGGGCAACTCGATGGAGACCCTGCAGGAGCCCGAAGGCCGCGAGAACATCAAGGAGCTGCTCACCCAGCGTCTCGCGAACGCCTACCCCGACGAGGTGCACGAGGTGTACTTCCTCGAGTTCGTGATGCAGTGACACGCTGATCGGACACAGCACCTGACACAGGATCGGACACGACGGTCCGGGGGCGACCCCGGGCAGTCGTGTCCTGAGCGCGTCCTGGCTGCCCTCGCGGCGCCGGAGATCAGGCCTGGGGGGGAAGAGCTCCCGGTGGAGATCAGGCCTGGGCGGCGAGTTCCCGGCGGAGCGCCTCGCCCCACTGCGCACCCTCGCCGAACCACTCCCGGAGCTGCAACGCCGCATCGGGATGCAGCCGCTCGAGCGCGGCGGTGTCGGCCCGCTCGAAGGCGTGCACCGCGGACAGGATCTCGCCGATCTCGCCGCTGCCGTCGAGCAGGGCGCGGCGCACGTCGGGCTGCAGCGGCAGGTCGGCCAACAGCTCTGCCATCGGGCACTGGAACACCGCGTCGATCACCGACAGCAGGCCGGTGGTGAAGCAGGCATTGGCGAGCTGCTGGTCGCCGCCCGCGATGCTGGCCGCCATCTTGGCCCGCGTTGCGGCGAGCACGATCAGCTCCTCGCTCACGGCCTGGGCCGATGAGGCCATCGAGAGCAGCATCGCGAGGTGGCGCACCTGCGACAAGCCGAGCATCACGATCGCGTGACGGATCGACTGCACGTGCACGGTGAGGCCGTACGAGCTCGAGTTCACCAGGCGCAGCAGCCCGTAGGCGAGCGTCGGGTCTGCGGCGATGAGCTGCTCCACACGGTCGAGGTCGACCTCGGGTCGGTTCACCTCGCCCATCAGCTGCACCGCGGCGGTGAGGTTGGCCGGTCGCTCTGCGCGGCCCATCACCTCCGGTTTGGCGAAGAAGTAGCCCTGGAACAGATCGAAGCCCAGTGCGCCCGCCTGCTCGAACTCCGCCGGCTCCTCCACCTTCTGGGCGAGGCGGAGCGCCTTCGGGAACAGCGCCTTCAGGTCGGCTACGAGCGACGGCAGGCGGTCGGTCCCGACGGCTTGCAGGTCGACCTTCACGACGCTGATGAACGGGGTGACGTCGGCGAAGCCGGGCCGGTCGGTCGTCGACACATCGTCGAGCGCGAAGCGCAGGCCACGCGCGTGGGCGCCCCGGATGGCGTCGAGGACCGGGCCGTCGAAGACCATGCCCTGCTCGAGTTCGATCACCGCACGATCGGGGGGGAGGATGTCGAGGATGCCGCTGTGCAGGATGCCCGACGCAGCGTTGATGAAGCCGTACCGGTCGCCCACGACGCGGTCGAACCCCCACTCGAGCATCGCCATCTCCAGCACGCGCCGGGTGGCGTCGTCGGGATCGCGGAAGAACGCGAGGTTCTCGGCACCGTTGCGGTACAGCAGTTCGTACGCGTATGTTCTCCGCTTTCGGTCGAAGATGGGCTGACGACCGAGAAAGGCGCTCGTGGACATCGACTGGTACTCCTGACGGGACGGGGGATTCTGCGGGCGGGTGTCCGCTCGGGCCGTTGCCGTGATCGGCTCAGGACCGCTGCGGAGGTCTGCTGTCTCTATCGGCCGGTGGATCGCCGATCAGTAGCGGAACTGTCCGACGAGTGACTGGAGGTCGCTGGCCAGGCGGCCGGCGGTGTCAGCTGGCTGGAAGCAGATGGTGCGGCCGAACTGGTGGCGGGCGAGCTTGGTGGCCGAGCTGATCGACACCTCGCTCGAGCCCAGCAACAGGTAGCCGTCGGCGTGCATTCGCGACGAGGTCTCGTTCAGGATCTTCGTCTTCGTGGCGTCGTCGAAGTAGATGAGCACGTTGCGGATGAACACGATGTCGAACCGGCTGGCGGCGCGCGGGTAGGTGTTCGGCGTGGCCAGGTTGCACGTGCGCACGTCCACCATGCGCCGCACCTCCGGGTCGAGGCGCCAGTCGGCGCCCTCGCGCTGGAAGTTGCGGATGAGCATCGGAGCCGGCAGACCGCGGTTCACCTCGAGCTGGCTGTAGATGCCCTCACGGCACCGGTACAGCATCGAGTCGCTGAGGTCGGTCGCGATGATCTTCACGTCCCACGACTTCACGATGTCGGGGAACGAGTCGCGCAACATCATGGCGAGCGAATAGGGCTCCTGCCCGCTCGAGCAGGCGGCGCACCACACGGTGAGTCGACGGTCGACCCGTCGCGCCTCGATGAGCTCGGGGAGGATCTCCTCCTTCAGGGTCTGCCACGGATGCACGTCTCGGAAGAACGACGTCTCGTTCGTCGTCATCGCGTCGATGATCTCGTTCTTCAACTTCGCCGACGGAGCGGTGATCAGGCGTTGGACGAGCTCGGAGACCGAACCGAGCCCTTCCCGCCGAGCGATCGGCGCGAGTCGACTCTCGACGAGGTACTCCTTGCCGGGCTCGAGGACGATGGCCGACTCTCTGAGCACCATGTCCCGGAGATGGTCGAACTGGTGAGCGGTGATGGTGGCCATCTAGGTCCTCTCCCGGAGACGGGCACCGCCGGACGCACGCTGGGTGATGGCGTGACCGATGTCGTCGAGCGGCAGGGTCGCGTCGGCGAGACCTGATTGATGAACGGCGCCGGGCATGCCCCAGACCACGCTCGACGCCTGGTCCTGGACGATCACGGTGGCACCGCGTTGCTTGAGCCTGGCGCACCCGTCGCGGCCGTCGTGGCCCATGCCGGTGAGCACCACGGCGAGGACGTCCCCGCCGTACACCTCGGCCGCCGAGCGGAACAGCACGTCCACGGCAGGCCGACAGAAGTTGACGGGCGGCTTCTGGTCGAGCACCACCGTCACACCGCCGGCAGAGCGCCGCAGGCTCATGTGATGATCGCCGGGAGCCACCAGGGCGAGGCCAGGCTCGAGCATGTCGCCGTGCTCCGCCTCGCGCACCCGGATCCTCGACGCACCGTCGAGGCGCCGGGCCAGGTAGCGGGTGAAGACCGCAGGCATGTGCTGCGCGATCACGATCGGCTTGTCGAAGCCGGCCGGCAGCTGTCCGATCACGGTCGCCAGAGCGTTCGGTCCACCGGTCGACGAGCCGATGGCGACGAGGTCGCACCGACCCGTGAGCGGTGCCGGGACGACCCTCATGGGCATCGGCGGCGGCGGCGGGGGCACGGTCGTGCGGCAGAACGCCTTGATCTTGGGGATCAGCTCGCGCCGCACGGCATCCATCGCCGCGGTGACGCTGCCGACGTCGGCCGGCTTGGTCACGAAGTCGGAGGCGCCCAACGCGAGCGCTTCGAGCGTCGCCGTCGCGCCCCGTTCGGTCAGCGTGCTGAACATGATCACCGGCAGCGAGCGGTCGCGTTCGCGGAGCTCGCGCAGGGTGCTGATGCCGTCCATCTCGGGCATCTCGACGTCGAGCGTCACGACGTCCGGCTTGAGTTGTTCGATCTTCGCGAGGGCGATCACACCGTTCGCAGCAATGCCCACCACCTCGAGATCGGGATCGTCGTCGATGACCGTGGCGAGCAGCTTGCGAACGACGACCGCGTCGTCGACCACGAGCACTCGGATGGGCTTCATGAGAGCCCGAGGAGCATGAGCTTCTCTTCGATCACCTCCCGGGTGATCGGCTTCATCGCGTACTCGTCGGCGCCGGCCTCGAGGGCCTTGGACACGAGCCGGGGGCTCGACTCAGAGGTCACCATCATCACCTTGACCTCGTCGTACTCACGCGACTTGCGGATGGCGGACACGAACTCGAGTCCGCTCATCACGGGCATGTTCCAGTCCACGAGCGCGAGCTCGGGCTTGAACGCCTCCATCTGGGTGAGAGCGACCGAGCCGTCCTCCGCCTCTGCGACGTCGGCGTGGCCCATCTCGGCCAGCATCCGCTTGAGGACGAGACGCATCGAACGAGAGTCGTCCACGATGAGAATTCGCACATCAGTTCCTAGGGGTGAACCGGGCGGACCCGGGGTGAGCGCCGGCGTGGCGGACGGTCATGTTCTCTTGGGGTTCAGTTGGCCACTGACGGGCGAGCCACGTTCGGACACCGACTGTGCAAGATCCGGACGCTCGCGCCATGATCTTCAACCGCCAGTGGCGACGGAATCGGGGACGCCCATGGGGCGGCCCGGCAGTGATGAACTCCACCATCACACCCGTGTCCTCCCAACAGACATCGGTGACATCGACGGCGCCCACGGGCCGGATCACCGTCTGTGGCG
>JBILUM010000317.1:0-4304 GCA_044370995.1 Ilumatobacteraceae bacterium
GCAGGACGGTGGCGGTGATCACCACGGGGGCCGCACCGTCGGGCGACGGCGACGTCCCGACGCGCGACGCGGCAACGAGCGCCGGGTCAGCGGGTCGGGAAGCGACGTCAGAGGCCGAGCTCGGCCGTGAACGAGTCGAGGCGGCTCGTGTGCTCCCAGGTGAACTCGGGAAGGTTGCGGCCGAAGTGACCGTACGCCGCGGTCTGCTTGAAGATCGGGCGCTTCAGGTCGAGGTCGCGCACGATGGCAGCGGGGCGGAGGTCGAACACCTCGCGGACAGCCTTCACGATCGCTGCCTCGTCGACGGTGTTGGTGCCGAAGGTCTCGACGAGGATGCTGACCGGGTGGGCCATGCCGATCGCGTAGGCCACCTGCACCTCACAGCGGGTGGCCGCACCGGCGGCCACGACGTGCTTGGCGACCCAGCGGGCCGCGTAGGCGGCCGAGCGGTCGACCTTGCTCGGGTCCTTGCCGGAGAACGCACCGCCGCCGTGACGGCCCATGCCGCCGTAGGTGTCGACGATGATCTTGCGGCCCGTGAGGCCGGTGTCGCCGTGCGGGCCGCCGATGACGAACTTGCCGGTCGGGTTGATGTAGACGTCGTACGCGTCGTCGGCGAACTGCTCGGGGATGATCGGCCGGATGACCTGTTCGATGAGGTCGGGGCGGATGACGCTGTCGCGGTCGATGCCGTCGGCGTGCTGGGTGCTGACGAGCACATGCGACAGCCGGACCGGCTTGCCGTCGACGTAGTCGAAGGTGACCTGGGTCTTGCCGTCGGGGCGCAGGTACGGCACGGCGCCGGCCTTGCGCACCTCGGTGAGCCGCTCGGCGAGGCGGTGGGCGACCCACACCGGTGCCGGCATCAGGTCGGGGGTCTCGTCGCAGGCGTAGCCGAACATCATGCCCTGGTCGCCGGCGCCCTGGCTGTTGAGGTAGTCCTCGCCGGCCTTGCCGCCGCGGAGCTCCTCGCTCTGGTCGACGCCCTGGGCGATGTCGGGGCTCTGCTCGTCGATCGACACGATGACACCGCAGGTGTTGCCGTCGAAGCCGTAGAGCGCATTGTCGTAGCCGATGCCGTTGATGGTCTCGCGGGCGAGCTTCGGGATGTCGACGTATGCCGAGGTCGTGATCTCACCGGCGACGACGCACAGGCCGGTCGTGAGCAGGGTCTCGCACGCCACGCGGGCGTTGGGGTCCTGGGCCAGGATCGCGTCGAGCACGGCGTCGCTCACCTGGTCGGCCATCTTGTCGGGATGGCCCTCGGTGACGCTCTCGGATGTGAAGGTGTACGTGCTCACGACGGTGAGTCTCCTGGGTGATGTCGCTGATGTTGCTGGGTGATGATGTTGCTGGGTGATGATGTTGAGGTGAACGACCGGATCGGGCGCGCCGGGCTGCTCAGACGGCCGTGTCGGTGACGGAACTGCCCTGACCTGCGCGGATCTCGCACACGATATCCAGCACGGCTCGCGCGATGGCGCGTTTGTCGGTGAGCGAGACGATCACCGCCTCGCCGCCGGCGCGCAGGATCGTGACCGCGTTGGTGTCGTGCTGGAAGCCGACGCCGGGAGCGCTCACGTCGTTGGCGACGATCAGGTCGAGGTTCTTGCGGCGCAGCTTCGACTCGGCGTTCGCGATGAGGTCGCTGGTCTCGGCGGCGAACCCGACCAGGGTCTGGCCCGCGGGCTTCGCCGCGCCGAGCCCGGCGAGGATGTCGGGCGTGGGCTCGAGCACGATCTCCGGGACGCCGGCGTCCTTCTTGATCTTGCCGGTGGCCGCGGCGACCGGACGGAAGTCGGCGACCGCGGCGGACATGACGACGATGTCGGCCGTCGGCGCCAGTTCGTCGAGCGCGGCCTGCATCTGGGCGGCGGTCTCGACCGAACGGATCGACGCACCGCTCGGCACCGGCAACTCCACGGTCGACACGAGGGTGACGCGGGCGCCACGGCCGAGCGCTTCGGCGGCGAACGCATAGCCCTGCTTGCCGCTGCTCCGGTTGGCGACCACGCGCACGGCGTCGATCGGCTCGCGCGTGCCTCCTGCGCTCACCACGACGTGGAGCCCGTCCATGTCGCGGGGCCCGAGCACCCGTTCGACCTCGGCGACGATGCGCTCGGGCGAGGCGAGCCGCCCCTTGCCGGCATCGCCACCGGCGAGGCGACCCTCGTCGGGTTCGACCACGTACACGCCGCGTCGACGCAACGTGGCGAGATTGTCCTGCACGGCGGGGTGTTCCCACATCTCCGTGTGCATCGCCGGACAGACGATCACCGGGGCTCGCGTCGCGAGCAGCGTGTTGGTGAGCAGGTCGGTGGACAGCCCCGCTGCGTACGCACCGAGCAGACGGGCGGTGGCGGGCACGACGAGCACGAGGTCCGCACCCTGGCCGAGCTTGGTGTGCGGGATCGGACTGGCCTCGTCCCACAGGCTGGTCTGCACCGGCTCGCTGGCCAGGGCGGACAGGGTGGTACGTCCGATGAAGTGCTCGGCACCCTTGGTCATCACCGGGACGACGTGCGCCCCGGCATCGACGAGTCGACGACACACCTCGACCGCCTTGTAGGCGGCGATCCCGCCGGTGACCCCGAGGACGATCCGCCGTCCTGACAGCACGTGAGCGTCCCTGGTCGCGCCGTCGAGCCGGTTCAGTCGGCGCTGGTGGCGCCGGACTCGGTCGCCTCGGCCTCGACGCCGTCGACAGCCTCGTCGACCTCGTCCTCGAGCTCGACGCGCTTGATCTTGTCGGCGGCGATCTCCTCGAAACCGATGCTGAGTGGCTTGCGGGCGACCGAGCTGACCTGCGGCGGCACCATGTGGCCGAGGCCGTCGCCGAGCTGGGAGAAGTAGGAGTTGATCTGGCGAGCGCGCCGGGCAGCGAGGGTCACCAGGCTGAACTTCGAGTCGACGCGATCGAGGAGCTCCTCGATCGGCGGGTTCATCATGGTGTCGTGCGTGCGCTGCATGCTCGTGATACTCCTCGTTGATCAGGTGGTGATCAGGTGGTGATCAGGTTGGCGATCAGGTTGGTGATCAGGTTGGTGATCAGGTTGGCGATCCGGCCCAAGCGGGCGATGCATCCTACCGGACGATGCGTCGTGAACGGTGACTCTCGATGATGCCGAGCATCTCGTCGACGGTGCGTCCGAGATCGTCGTTGACCACGATGTGGTCGGCGAGGGCCCGTCCGACGGGCTCCTCCTCCTCGGCCTTGCGGACGCGCTGGTCGACCTTGTGGTCGGGATCGCCGCGCCCGCGGAGCCGGCGGGCCTGCTCGTCCCGCGACGGGGGCAGCACGAAGATGAGCACTGCGTCGGGGTGGAGCGCCTTGACCTGCCGGGCGCCGTCGACCTCGATCTCCAGGACCGTGTCGCGGCCCGGGAGCGGGTCGGGAGTCGGCGTGCCGTAGTAGTTGCCGAGGAAATCGGTCCACACGAGGAACCCGCCGCGCTCGATGCGGTGCTCGAAGGCGTCGCGGGTGGTGAACACGTACGAATCGTCGGCCTCGCCAGGACGCTGGTCGCGCGTGGTCCAGCTGCGGCTGAGCCACAACACCGGATCACGCTCGACCAGCACCTTGACGATGGTGCCCTTCCCGACACCGCCGGGTCCGGACACGATGAAGATCAACGGCGACGACGGATCGCCGCCACCGATCTGGTCCACAGGACCGGCGGGCTCCCGACGGGAGCCCGCGAGGTCGTGATGTGCCGAGGCCTCCATGGCTACTGGGGGCCCCGTCGGTTCACTTGCCGAGCTGCTCGAGCAGGGAGGCCTTCTGCTGCTGGCCGAGGCCCTGGACGCGGCGGTTGTCGGCGATGCCGATCTCGTCCATGATCTTGCGGGCCTTGACCTTGCCCACGCCGGGCAGGGACTCGAGCAGCGAGACGACCTTGAGCTTGCCGATCGTGGCCTCGGTGGAGGCGAGCGCCTCGGCGAGCGAGAGCGAACCGATCTTCAGCTTGTTCTTGACCTCGGCACGTGCGGTACGGGCTTCGGCGGCCTTCGCGAGCGCGGCGGCGCGCTGTTCGGGGGTGAGTTGCGGGGGTGTTGCCATGTCGACCACCCTAGCCAGGGGCATCACGCGAGTCGCGGACACCCCCCTGGTCGGTGACGTTTCTCACGTCGACGTCCGGTCGCGACCGACAGTCACCCGTTCGGGCGACGGTGCACCTGGCCGGTGAGGGCCGCGAGGCCGGCATGGCCGTGGCCGGCGGCCCAGCGCACCATCTCTCCCGAGATGTTCTCGGCTGCTCGCGGGTCGGCGAACGTGGCGGTGCCCACCTGCACGGCATGGGCGC